>JARRKW010000042.1:0-2888 GCA_037387645.1 Desulfuromonadaceae bacterium | reverse complement strand
CCAGTTTCTTCTGTACGGACGGTTCGGCATCCAAAGGACGGATCTGTCCGCCGGCAATCATGCCGTGGCCTCCCGCCGTACCCAATTCAGCAACCACCTGCTTCATCAATTCCCCCGAATTCAATTCATGGGACAGGGTGCGAAAGGAGAGAATGCCCATCCCCCGGTAATGGCCCAGGCCCATGGCAAAGGCAACCCCCTCGACCCGCAGTAGAAAATCGGTCATTTCCGCCACCATATCGGGATTGTCGATGGCAAACAGATTGAACACCAGCACATCACCGTAAATCCGGGCGTTACGAATGGCCCGGCTGTAACAGGAGAAATACTCCCGCGGCACTTCCGGATGGGTGATATCGAACAATATCCGGTTATTGGCCAGGGGCACCAGATAGAGATAGGCGTCACGGTCGGCTTTGCACCATTCGCGACCGAGGTCCTGGGTTTCCGATTTAATGGCGTAAAACAAAATGGTGGCCAGTTTGGTGTTGATGCTGACATTCTGCGTCAACAGATATTCAAACAAAATCGTCGCCGAAGCCCCATAATTGTCGCGGATATCGACCCAGGGGCATTGGTGGATATTATGCCCCCGCCCCGGGTGATGATCGATGATCAAATGCACCGGACGATCCACGGGATAGGAATTATTGCCCGTTCCCGGCTGGGTATCCACCATGCAGACCACCTGAAATCGGTTGAGATCGAGCTGTTCGATGGCCTCGCTCTGGATCTCAAGTTTCTGCACCATCATTTTATTTTCCCCCCGACCGATAACGCCACCGAAGGCCACCCTGGCTTCCTGGCCGGTTTTGACCAACAGCAGGTGTTTGAGCGCCATGGCCGTCGCCAGGGAATCGGGATCGGGGTTGTCGTGGGCGACGATCAGAACATTCCCCTTCCCCCGCACCCACTCAATGAACTGATTACAGAATTCACGGGAACGCGTCAAATCGGTGGTCATGGCGAGGTCATTCCTTCTGTTCCAATGCCGCCATGGCGGCGGCAACCGCCTGTTCGGGACTGTCGACCCTGAGCAGCCCGGGCAGTTCCGGCCAGCTGTGCAGACAGATTACCGGTTTTCCCAGTTTCAAGGCGACGGCAAGCTCCGAAAGGGTGCCGTATTCTCCCTCCACGGCGATCAAAACCTGCGCGGTGTGGGCAATAATGACATTCCGGGCATGTCCCATGTTGGTCACAATGGGGATTCCGACCCAGGGGTTGGCGCTCCCCGCCGTCGCCCCCGGCAGGATGCCGACCGCTGTTCCCCCCGCTTCACTGCAACCGCGACAGACCGCCTCCATGACACCGCCCAGGCCGCCGCAAACAACCGTCGCGCCCCGGGCAGCCAACAACCGACCGATTTCCCGCGCCGCCGCATAGGCGCTCTCGTTGACGACGGCGGCGCCGATCACTCCGACAAGGGGCGTTTTGGTCATGGCAACCGCAGTGCAAGACATGTCGACCTCTCAACCCTTTTTACCTGAATCACAGTCATTAAACAACGGAGGGAGCAAAGGTTTTCGGAGAAATCCCCGCAACCCACGACCGCAACAGGCACTGCCGGGCTGAACAGGGACGGTTTCCAGCGGGTGGAGGCTACACCACCTGACGTTTTTCAACCAGCTTGAGGAAGGTTCGCGAACTGCGCACCCGATCGAAATCGGGATCCCGCAACGCATCCTTGATAAAGTTCACATCCTGGGCCGCGGCCCGGCCCAGGGATTGAACCGCCTCGCGCACCTTGCCGCGCAGGGCGAAAACACAGGCCCGATTGTAATGCGCCAGGGGGTAACTATCGGTTCTATCCAGAATCTGATCGAAGCATTGCAACGCCTCATCCAGCCGCCCGAGATCGATAAGAATATTCCCCTTGTTGTTCAAGGCGTAAACCGAGGTCGGGTCAAGCCGCAGGCTCTCGTCCAGACACTGGAGCGCTTCCAGCAGATTTCCCCGGCCAAAGCGGCCTGGGACTGTCCCAGGCGGGCCAGGGACAGGGCACGGTTGTAATAATAGCTGGGAACCTGGGGATCCCGGGTAATGGCGGAGTTATAGGCCTCGACGGCTTCTCGTTCACGCCCCAGACCGGAGAGCGCATATCCCATGCCGTTGAGACAGGCGGCGTCGACCGGTTCATAGTCCAGAGCCTGAGAAAAACTTGCCATGGCCTCATCGAAACGGCCCAGGCGGTTAAGGGCATAACCCCGATTAAAATAAACGTCGGGGGCGTCGGGCACCCGCCGCAGGGCCTCATCGTACATCCCCAGGGCCTCTTCGGTACGCCCCAGTTCGTCCAGGGTATTGCCGATATTGATGTAGGCTTCCGGAAAATCGGGCTGGGACTCCAGACAGCGATGAAAATGTTGCAACGCCTCCTGATATTCTCCGAGACGTTCGAGCAGAACACCGTAATTGTGGTGCAGTGCCCCGTTTTTGGGATCAAACCGGAGCGCTTTCCGATAAAGGGCAATGGCTTTGCTCGCGTCTCCCAGGTTGGTTGCCGCAACGGCGCAAAGATTGATCGCTTCGATATCGAGAGGATAGGTTTCGAGGTATTCCTCGGCAAGGTTCAGAGCGGACTCGTTCTCGCCCCGGTCGAGGGCCAGCTGGGCCAGTTCCAGCTCGCTGCGAAAATTCTCTTCCAGAAAATCGTCA
Organism: Desulfuromonadaceae bacterium; assembly: GCA_037387645.1. GTDB lineage: Bacteria > Desulfobacterota > Desulfuromonadia > Desulfuromonadales > Trichloromonadaceae > Trichloromonas. The sequence goes on along the minus strand of JARRKW010000042.1, from coordinate 233 downwards.
AAATCTTCGTCCATGACCACTCCGACACAAGCAAATATCCCCTGGTGGTTGCCAGGGGATATCACTATACCAGAAAAGCTCCGAAGCTTACACCCTCTTCCTTGCCGGATCCCGTCCGCAGATACATTTCAGGCACAACCGTCCCCGGATTGAGCCAGCATGACCGGCAGCATCATCCGTCGTCTTTGGGAATTTCGACACGGCACTCTTTCATGATGTCCGCAACCTCGTCG
>JARRKW010000041.1:0-7230 GCA_037387645.1 Desulfuromonadaceae bacterium | reverse complement strand
GCCATTGCCGTCAGCAACGACAACCTCGCTGTTCTGAAGCGTTTCATCGACCTGACCAAAACCCGCTACGAAGTTGGCAGCGGTCTGCAGCAGGACCTGCTCAGGGCCCAACTCGAACAGTCGAAGCTCCTCGAGGAACTGCTCAGGCTGCGGCAACAGCGGGTCACGATTCTGGCCGATATCAATCGTCTGCTGGCACGACCCGCGGCCGCCCCCCTGGAGACCGTTTCCGAACTATCCCTTACTCCCACGCCTCTTCTGTCGGTCGAGCAACTTCTGGCTGCGGCGTCTGAACGGCGTCCCATGTATGCGGCCTACCAGGCCCTGCTCCTGCATTATGAAAGTGAACGCAAGCTGGCCGAGCTTGACTATTATCCCGATTTCAACATCTGGACCAGTTACCGTTTCCGGGACGACAGCCTGCCTGACGGTGGCACCGATTTTATGAGTGCCGGCGTCGGCATCAATCTGCCCGTTTGGCGGGAAAAACGGGCAGAAAAAGTGGCCGAAGCCGATTCGGGCAGGCGCATGGCGCAGAGACAGTTTGAGGATTTTCGCATCCAGGTTGATGTTGCCATCCAGGACGCCCTGGCTCAATTGCAGAAGAATCGCGACCTGACCCGGCTCTTTGCCGGTGGCGTCATCCCGCAGGCTCAGCAATCCTTCAATGCCAGCTTGAGCGCCTATCAGGTCGGCAGGGTCGATTTCCTCACCCTTCTGGACAGTCTGATGACCCTGTACCGATATCAGCTCGATTACCAGCGCGCCCTGGCCGACTACCAGGGTAGTCTGGCCCGGCTTGAGGCCGCCGTCGGAATAAATTTCTCCGACCCTGATACGTCGTTGGATCAATCAGCCGACAGGACCCCGCCATGAAACGAGTGCCCAGCCCGCTGCTGTTTATCGTTTTGTCCCTGCCGTTGTTCTTTATCGCCCTTGGCAGCTCCATGCTGCCGGGCAGGGTGTCGGCATGGGCGCAGGCCGCCGGAACCGGATACAGCTGCGGCATGCACCCCATGGTTGTTTCCGACCGGCCGGGGAGTTGTCCCCTCTGCGGCATGGACCTGACCCCGCTGCAATCCGACAGCGGTGGGGCCGGGGAACGCGAAATCAAATACTGGGTGGCGCCCATGGATCCCACCTATATCCGCAACGAGCCCGGCAAATCGCCCATGGGGATGGATCTGGTGCCGGTTTACGCCGATGAGGCGACCGGCTCGGTCATTGCCATCGACCCGGTCACCGCGCAGAACATGGGGGTGCGAACCGCGCCCGCCATTCGCCGGGACATGGCCCGTACCATCCGCACCGTCGGCCTGGTTGCCTATCAGGAACCGCGACAGGTCTCGGTCAACACCAAAATCGACGGCTGGGTGGAAAAACTCTACGTCAATGAAACCGGCCAGCAGGTCGACAAGGGGCAGAAACTCTTCTCGATCTACAGTCCGGACCTGGTCAGCACTCAGGAGGAATTTCTGCTGGCCCTGCAGAATTATGACACCCTGGTCGCCAGTCCTTTTCCGCAGATCGCCGACAGCGGTCGGCAACTGCTGGAAGCGTCCCGCCGCCGGTTGCAGCTCTGGGACATTTCCGACGCCCAGATCGCCCGGCTGGAGCAGACGCGTCAGGTGGAGAAAACCCTTGCCTTCCATGCGCCCGAAAGCGGTGTCGTCAGCATTAAGATGGTGCGCCAGGGACAATACGTCCAAAAGGGCATGGAACTGATGGTGATCTCGGACATCTCCCGGGTCTGGGTGTTGGCCGATATTTACGAGTATGAACTTCCCTGGGCCAGGATCGGCGCCAGGGCCGACATCATTCTGCCCTTTGTCGGCGGCAAAAAAGTTGCCGGTATCCTGAGTTACCTTTATCCCTATGTGGAACCGAAAACCCGCACAGTCAAGGCCCGTTTTGATCTGGCCAACGCCGATTTTGAACTTAAGCCCGACATGTACGTCAACGTCCAGCTGCAGACCAGCCCGATCAAGGACGCTCTAACGGTGCCGGTCGAGGCCGTGCTGCGCTCCGGAGAAGAGGAGACCGTTTTTGTCATTCGCGGCGAGGGCAAGTTCGAGCCCCGCCGGGTCAAGACCGGCCTACAGGACGAGCAGGGCAATTTGCAGGTTATTCAGGGCTTGCTTGACGGCGAACGGGTGGTGACCAGCGCCCAGTTCCTGCTCGATTCGGAAAGTCAGTTGCGCGCGGTCAGGGCCAAAATGCTGGAAGTGAGAAGTCCCGTGGAAAATCAGAGCGATCTGCCGACGGGCTCAGGAGAGGGCAGGGGAAAAGACCCGGCCGCCGAGGATCTGGAAGATCTGTTCAAGTAACCACCTAAACAGCAGGGCTTTCCCGAAAAGGGTCTGACATGTTGGAAAAACTCATCGACTGGTCGATCCGGAACAAATTCATGGTGGCACTGCTGACCTGCTTCATCATTGTCGGTGGTTGCTACAGTCTGTTCCATACCCCGGTCGACGCCATTCCCGATTTGTCGGACGTGCAGGTCATTGTCTTCACCGAATACCCGGGGCAGGCGCCGCAGGTGGTCGAAGATCAGGTCACCTACCCCCTGACCACGCAGATGCTGGCGGTTCCCGGGGCCAAGGTGGTGCGCGGCTATTCCTTTTTCGGCCTGTCTTTCGTCTATATCATTTTCGAGGATGGCACCGATCTCTACTGGGCCCGTTCCCGAGTACTGGAATATCTCAACTATGCCGCCGGCAAACTGCCCGAGGGGGTAACGCCGAGTCTCGGTCCCGACGCCACCGGGGTCGGCTGGATCTATGAGTATGTGCTGGAAAGCGATCGCCACGATCTGCAGCAGTTGCGCTCCATCCAGGACTGGTTCCTGCGTTATGAACTGACTGCCGTGGCGGGAGTCTCCGAAGTCGCCTCCATCGGCGGCTACGTCAAACAATACCAGGTGGAGGTCGATCCTGATCTGCTGCTGGCCTATCACATTACCCTGCCTCAAATCAAGCGGGCCATTCAGCGCTCCAACAACGATGTCGGCGGCCGGCTGGTGGAGATGGCCGAGACGGAATTCATGGTCAGGGGACTGGGGTATCTGCAATCGCGGCAGGATCTGGAACAGATCGCCATCGGCACCGACATGAGGGGGACGCCGATCCTGCTGCGCGATCTGGCTCGGGTCAGCATCGGCCCGGAGCTGCGCCGTGGTCTGGCTGAACTGGACGGTGAGGGGGAGGTGGTCGGCGGCGTGATCGTCATGCGTTACGGCGAGAACGCCCTGAAAACCATCGAAAATGTGAAACGAAAACTGGTTGAACTGCAGCAGGGTCTGCCCGAGGGGGTGAGGATCAAAACGGTCTACGACCGCAGCGGGTTGATCGAGCGGGCGGTGGCAACGCTTAAGGAGAAACTGATCGAGGAAAGCATTGTGGTCGCGCTGGTGACCGCCCTGTTCCTGTTCCATTTCACCAGCGCCCTGGTGGCCATTGTTACCCTGTCGGTGGCGATCCTGCTGGCCTTTATTATTATGCATGTTCAGGGGATCAACGCCAATATCATGAGCCTGGGAGGTATCGCCATTGCCATCGGGGCGATGATCGATGCGGCCATCATCATGATTGAGAATGCCCACAAGCACCTGGAGCGTGATCGCGGCAGGAAACCCCATTGGGAGATCATCGCCAACGCCGCCAAGGAGGTCGGTCCATCCCTGTTTTATTCCCTGCTGGTGATCATGGTCAGCTTTTTTCCGGTTTTCGCCCTCGGTGAACAGTCCGGTCGTATGTTCAAACCCCTGGCCTATACCAAAACCTACGCCATGGGTGCGGCGGCGTTGCTGTCGGTCACCCTTGTCCCGGTATTGATGGGTTGGTTTATTCGCGGCAGAATCCCCCCGGAGGAAAGGAATCCCCTTAACCGCATGCTGATCCGGAGCTACCATCCGGTAGTCGATTTCATTCTCAAGTGGCGCTGGCCGGTGCTGCTGGCGGCACTGGCCATCATCTTGAGCAGTATCATTCCGTTGAAAAAAATGGGTTCGGAATTCATGCCGTCGCTGTACGAGGGAGATCTGCTCTACATGCCGACCACCCTGCCGGGGATCTCCATTACCAAGGCTCGGGAACTGTTGCAGCAGACCGATCGTATTATCAAGCAATTTCCGGAAGTGGAGAGTGTGTTCGGCAAGGTCGGACGGGCCGAGACTGCCACCGACCCGGCGCCTTTGTCCATGCTCGAGACAACCATTAGGCTCAAGCCGGAAGGGGAATGGCGCAAGGTCAAGCAGCAGCGCTTCTACAGCGGCTGGTCCGAGTCTTTTGCCGGGCTGAAGACCGCGTTGCGACACCTCTTTCCCGAGGAGGAGACCATCAGCGTCGCGGAGCTGAAACAGCAGCTCAATGAGGCCATCCAGTTTCCGGGGTTGACCAATGCCTGGACCATGCCCATCAAAACGCGCATCGACATGCTCTCCACCGGCATCAAGACCCCGGTGGGCATCAAGGTCATGGGAAACGATCTGATCACCCTGTCTCGTATCGGCGAGCAGATCGAGGCGGTGGTACGCGACATCCCCGGCACCCTTTCCGTCTATTCCGAACGGGTGGTTGGCGGCAACTATCTCGACTACCATATCGATCGTGCCGCCGTGGCCCGCTATGGACTAACGGTTGGCGATGTGGAGGATATCATCGCCACGGCCATTGGCGGCATGAACGTCGCCTGGACGGTGGAGGGGCTGGAACGCTATCCGGTCAACCTTCGCTACCAGCGCGATTACCGTAATGATCTGCAGGCCCTGCAGCGGGTGCTGGTGCCGCTGCCAAGCGGCAAGCATATTCCCATTGCTCAGGTGGCCACCATTCGCCTCAAGAAAGGCCCCCCCGGCATCAAGAGCGAGAACGCCCGTCGCACCGCCTGGATTTACGTTGACCTGAAGGATATGGACGTCGGCAGCTATGTGGCAAGAGCCCGGCGGGTCATTGCCGAGCAGATCAGCCTGCCGGCCGGTTACAACCTGGTCTGGAGCGGGCAGTACGAATACATGCAAAAGGCGCGGGCGACCCTGTTGCTGGTCATCCCTATGACCCTGCTCATCATTTTCGTCATTATCTATCTGAGCACCCAATCGGTCGCCAAAACCGCTATGGTGTTTCTCGCCGTGCCTTTTTCCCTGGTCGGGGCATTCTGGTTGCTTTATCTGCTGGATTACAATCTTTCGGTAGCGGTCTGGGTCGGTGTTATCGCCCTGGCCGGGCTGGATGCCGAAACCGGTGTGGTTATGCTGCTCTATCTCGATCTGGCGCACCAACGCTGGGAGCAACTGGGGCGGATGCGGACCAAAGGGGATCTGGTGCAGGCGATTCACCACGGAGCGGTACGGCGCATCCGTCCCAAGATCATGACCATTGCCGTCATTATTGCCGGTCTGCTACCGATTATGTGGAGTCATGGCGCCGGGGCCGATGTAATGAAACGCATCGCCGCACCCATGATCGGCGGCGTGGTGACCTCGGGGATGATGGAACTTCTGGTCTATCCGGTCATCTATTATCTCTGGCGTGGGTGGAAACTCGAACCCTTCTGATCGTTACGGCGCAAGATGAGCTCTACGAATGTTAAGTTCACACAGACAGAACAAAACCTCAGGTATCCGGATAGCGGAGCAACATTCAGGAGAAGATATCATGAAAAACCGAATACTCGTTATGCTGATTGGGCTGCTTGCCGGCCTGCCCTCTATGGCCAGCTCCATGGAGCATCAGAGCATGCACCATGACAACCATGCCGCCATGGAGCACCAACAGGCAAATCAGGAGGACATGGCGCATGGTGGCATGGACCTGCCGGGGGATATGATCATGCTCGGCGAGCAGGTGGAAGAGGGGGTCAAGGCCATGGTTCATCTCAAGGACGTCAGAAAGGTCATGGCCGGAATGGGGATGAACCATAGCCACCATCTGATGGTCATGTTCGTCCATGCGTCCACGGATAAACCCATTACCGAGGGGAAGGTCGCGGTCAAGATCGTGGAGCCGTCCGGCAAGGAGAGAAAAGCCGTCGCGCTTACGGGGATGCAGGGGCATTTCGGCGCGGACGTCAGCCTCAATGCCCCGGGGCTCTATGTCATCAAAGTCGGAACCCTGTTACCTGACGGCAAACGACGGCAGTACGCTTTCAGCTACAGCTTGCCATAACCGCTGTTCGGGCTCAGATTTTTTCGTGGCAGGTGTTGCACTTGGTTGGTCCCGCCCCCTGTTCCATATGACAGCCCTTGCACAGGACATGGGCCTTGGTTTTGCCCAGAACCAGCGGGCCGGGTTCCCCCTGCCCATGGCACAGGGCGCAGGCAAAGGCCTCGGCATGCTTTTCATGCGAGAGGATCACCTTGCCGTAGTTGGTGTCGAAGGAAACCTCGGCCGGTTCCTTCCGGGTAGTCTGGTCAGGGGACGCCTGTTCTGTGCCGGCATCGGCCGTGGCGGTTGCCGGGGCCGCGATCTCCGCGGTTTCGGTTGAAGACTCCCGCTCAATAGGCGCCGTTACGGTAGCGGTGTTCTGTTCGGCGGCGGCAGGATCTTCGGCAGTCGCTTGCGCCGGCGCGTCGTCAGCCGGGGATATGCCTTCATCGGTCGGAGCCATGAGCTGGGAAGCCTCTTCCACCGGCGCTTCCATGCGTTCAAGCGGGTCGCTCTCGACGCTTTTGGCCGATTTTGCCGGGGAAGAGGATTCCTGGTCGCTGCAGGCCGCCGTCAGCATCAGCAGGAAAAAAGCGATGAACAGAGTTGTTCCTTTCATATGGATCTCCTTTAACCAACCGGTCGGAAACGGGTTGAGCTCTTCTTGTATCTTGGAAACGCTAATGTGTAATTAATAATATACAGTTAAGCATTTGTCCAGCGTTGATTGTCGCGGTGATAAAATCCTGTCGGCTGGGGTCGGCCATAGGCAGATTCACGGGGTTGTAGGAAATGGACAGCTTAGCTTTTTTCTTTCCTTTGATGATGAAGTTTTTCCCTTGACTCCCCCCGTGAACTCTGTTAAAAAGTGCATCCGTTCTTGGGGTGTAGCCAAGCGGTAAGGCAACGGACTCTGACTCCGTCATTCCTAGGTTCGAATCCTAGCACCCCAGCCAAGGATGCTTAGCGGACTTCCGCTTTACAATTTATGCGCTCATCGTCTAGCCTGGCCTAGGACACCGGCCTTTCACGCCGGCGACAGGGGTTCGAATCCCCTTGGGCGTACCACCCACAGAGAAGGTGG
>JARRKW010000040.1:0-7273 GCA_037387645.1 Desulfuromonadaceae bacterium | reverse complement strand
CAGTGGCGGAATTGGGAGAGGAACCCGAACTGGCCCTGGCCCTGGCCGACATCTTCGCCTGGGACGTCGACTTCGTTCGGGATATCCGTGTAGGCGACGCCTTCAGCGCGCGGGTGGAAAAACGCTACCGGGAGGGCAAACCCGCCGGTTACGGCCGCATTCTTGCGGCCGAGTTTTTCAATCGGGGGGAACGTTATCTGGCCGTCCTGTTCAAGGACGGTGACCAACCGGCTTCCTATTATGACGCCGGCGGCAAAAGCGTACGCAAGGCGTTTCTCAAGGCGCCCCTGGCCTTCTCCCGCATTTCCTCGGGGTTCAGCATGAAACGCTTCCATCCCATCGCCAAAACCTGGCGCGCCCATCCGGCCATCGACTACGCCGCCCCCACCGGAACCCCCATCAAGGCCGTGGGGGACGCCACCATCAGTCAGATCGGCTACAGCAAATATAATGGCAACTACATCAAGCTGCGTCATACCGGCAGCTACGAAACCCTTTATCTGCACATGAGCCGTTTTGCCAAAGGCATGAAACGGGGCAAAAAAATTTCCCAGGGAACGGTTATCGGCTATGTCGGCGCCACGGGCCTGGCCACCGGACCCCATCTGTGCTTCCGCATGTTCAAAAACGGCAACCCGGTCAACCCCTACAAAATCAAGACCCCGGCGGCCCAACCGATATCGTCCGCCCACATGGAAGAGTTCAAATCGATGATCCCGGCATTGCTCTCCCAACTGCCCCCCCTGGAACCGGCGGCGGAACCGCAAAACCCGGAAAGTGCCCTGACCAAACTCCAGGAGGAAGAGGAAAAAGGGGGCGGCTGACCCCTCAATCCGAAAAAAGTGAGGAGCCGGGCCCAACCGACCCAGCTCCTCACTTTTCACTTTTCACTTTTCACTTTTCACTTTTCACTTTTCACTTTTCACTTTTCACTTTTCCTCATCTTCCGAGCGGTTATGCAGGAAGGCCTCACACCAGGCCGTGGTTTCCGAGCCATAGGATTTGGCGCTCTGCTGGCCCGCCGGAGTTTGAAAAAAGAACCTGCCGAACTCGTTCAGATCCCGCTCCAGCGAATAGCCGACCTGCTTGGCCTCGGTGATGCATTGATCAACCTTGACGGCAACCCAATCCAGATATTCCAGGGAAGTGAGGTTGCTGTAGATATCATGGCGCCAGTCTTGTTTGGTAAAATATTTGTGTTCATTTCGCATGCCGCCAATCTGGCCACTGATTTCCATGACCATTTTCCCCCACTCCGGCGTCTCCGTTTTTTCCACCGGCGGCGCTTCGACCGGCTGCGACGGTGCGGGCTCTTTGGCTGCGAAGGCGGACGGGATCCAGGCCGGTGCGGCATTCGGGAAGGGCGACCCCATATCCGGCAGGGAGGGCGCAGCCGATTCCTCCTCCTGCAACGCTTTCTCGGCCAGTTTCGCCGTATTCAGCACTGCCGGTTCTGACGACAGTTTTCCGGCGGGCTCCTCCACCTTTGCTGCTCTGTATTCCTGCGCTGCGACCGGATCTTTCGGGCTACCGGTCAACATGGCATCCAGCTGCTCCACCCCAGTGGTCAAGCCGGCGATTTTTTGCAACAGCCCCTGCAACTCCCCCAGGGCGCTGCGCGAATCCTGCTCCATGGCCTGCGCTGCCTGCACGACCTGCTGCCGCCGCTGCTGAAACTGAGCCGGATTCATCGACAGAGGATAGGCCTTGTCCTGTTCCATATCCTCCGGAACGATCCGCCAGAAATGGACCAGATTGCCGCCGCCGGCATCAAAGGTTCTGGCAAAGGCTTCGGCCGCGGCAAAAGACTCGGGACACAGTTCGTTCTGCTCGCAATACTGGGGATAGGTAAGAGGCCAATACTCTCGGGCCGACTGGACAAAGGCTTCCTGCGCCCTGGTCTCGTCCAGGAAGAGTCGGGGGGGAGCGGCTACGCCGGAAGAAACCACCTGAACAACATACAGCATTTTATTCTCCTTTGAGCTATGGGATCAAATCTGTCACAACGGATTCGTGGAAACAATCCTTAAGCGGAAGGCCGACTCGGCAGGTTCCGAAGCAGAAAAACCTGTTCGACCGACACAACCGGGCCGGTGTCTTTTTTAAATCGAGAACCGGCTCTGGTCAAGTAAAATGCTGCATTGACCAAAACAACCGGGAACGAAAGCAACCGACGGAGCCTCTTCAAACCAACCGACGCCGCCCACCTGTTTTTCACCCCGCCGATCAGGGCGCAGGTTTTGCGATCCATGCTCCCAAACGCCCAAAAGAAAGGTACTGAAGTCTTGCAATTACCACTATTTGATCGTAAACTCCATAAATACATTTTCATTTCCTGTGCAAGGTTGCTTCATGTCCATCAAGATCGGTGAACTCCTCGTTCGCGAAAAATTAATTTCCCTGGTACAGCTTGAGGAAGCGTTGAAATACCAGGTCATCTTCGGCGGTCGGCTCGGTACCAACCTGGTTGAAATGGGCCTGCTGGGAGAGGATGACATCGCCCGCATGCTCAGCAAGAAACTGGGCATTTCCTACCTTCCGAACGCGCTGACGGTGGAAATTCCGGCCGATGTCCTGGCCCTGATCCCCCGGGAAAAAGCCGATGAATATCAGATTCTGCCGCTACGCCTGGACGGCCGCCGTCTCACCCTGGGTATGATCGACCCGTCGGCGACCAAGATCATCAATGAAATGGCTTTTCTTACCGGTTGCGTCATCCGGCCGGTTATCGTGCCCGAAATCCGCATGCTCCGCGCTCTGGAACATCATTATCAGATAGAACCCCGGCTGTCCCAGGTGCTTCTGACGGACCGGTCGCGGTCGGCGCAGGCCTTCGAGGCCAACGATTCCGGCCAGATCTGGCCGGAATCGATTTCAGGTCGGCCCGACGAAGAGCATCCGGAAGCGCTGGGGACCCGGTACCAGAGCGCCTTCATCACCCGCTACACCATCGACGAAGTCTCGAAAAAACTCGCCACGGCCGAGAATCGGGACAGCATCGCCAACAACATCGCGCAATACCTCGGCCAGTCACAGGTCTGCGGTGCCGTGTTTCTGGTCCGCAACGACATGGCCCTGGGCTGGAAAGGGATCCGCCAGAGACGTCTGATAGCGGGATTTGAACATCTGACCGTTCCCCTGCAGGAGCCCTCGGTCCTGAAAACCGTGGTGCAGACCCAAAGCTATTATCTGGGCCCGGTTCCGCAAACACCTTTGAATTTGCTGATTTTGCAGAAATTCGGCACCCATCTGCCGCAAACGGTCCTGCTGGTCCCGTTGGTGTTGATGGGGCGGACCGTCGGTATCATCTATGCCAACGGCGATGGGGATGCCATCGCCAAGGATCTCCCCGAGCTGCAGAAACTGGCGAGCAAGGCGATCATGGCGTTCGAAATTCTGCTGCTGAAAAATAAAATCCTGCAAACCTGACCTGTCGGGCGCCAAACTTCGGAATACGACGACAGATAAATGCCAATAGCGGCCGGGAACTCCAGTTTGAATCTGCCGGCCCAATTGATCAAGAAGGTGAAACAGACCCATGAGTGATAATGTCCCGCCCCAGTCTTCCCCTGCATCCTCCCAGCACGGCCATGTCATCGACCTCTCCAAGCAGGGCCATCGCCTGTATAAACAGAAGCGCTACCCCCAGGCCTGCGCCCTGTTTGAAGAGGCGCTCGAGCTGGAACCGCGCAATCCCTACCTGCTGACCGGCCTGGGGGACACCCTGCGGGCGCAGAAGAACTACACCCGAGCGGCCCACTGCTACCAGGAAGTCCTGGCCCAGGACCCCGACAATCTCTTTGCCCTGCGCGGTCTGGGGGACACCTATCGGGGACAGCGCCAGATGGACAAGGCGGTGGAATTGTGGGAGCGTTACCTCCGTTTCCGTCCCCGGGACATCTTCGTCATCACCCGCATTGCCGACGGTTACAAGACCATCGGCGACCATGACCGGGCCGAGGCCTGCTATCGCCAGGCCCTTGGCATTAACCAGGATGACCGCTACGCCCTCATGGGCCTGGCCGACCTCTATCAGAAAACCGGCCAGGACAAACTGGCCATCGCCCATTACGAGCAGGTTCTGGCCAAGGGGCCGCAGATGATCAACATCCTGACCATCGTGGCCAACCTGTACTGGCATCGCGGGGAACTGGAAAAGGCTCGGGAATATTACGAACAGACCCTGGAGATCGAAAACCACAATTCCTATGCCCTGTACGGCCTGGGCAACTATTATCGCTGGCACCGCAATTACGAAATGGCCATTACCCTGTGGGAACGTATCCTGGAACATGATCGCGGCACGATCAACATGCTGACCCGCCTGGCGGACGCCTATCGCACCACGGGAAATTTCGCCGCGGCCGAAAAAACCTACCGCGAAAATCTGTCCAAGGGGTATGACAAGTTCAGCATGCTGGGGCTGGCAAAGTTGCACGCCATCCGGGGCGAGGAGGAGGACGTCTTCGTCTGCTATCGGAAACTGGCCTTCCGGGAAGGCGAGGACGGCTGGTATTTTCAGGAACTCGTCAAATTCCTGCTGGAAAACGGCTGGGAAGAGAAAGCGATCGCCTTTTTCCACAGTGCCTGTGAACTGCATCAGAACAACAAGGCCCTGGGGCGCAAACTGGTCGAACTGGCCGAACGGTTTGAACTCCCCCCCGGCTAGCCCGGCCGCCGATCATGAACTACCTGTTTCATCTCTATCTGGCCGACGGTACCGCGGCGGATCTGCTCGGCAACCTGATGGGCGATTTCGTCAAAGGGCGTCTGGACCAGAGCTATCCGGCGGCCGTGCGACGGGGCATCGAACGGCATCGCCGCATCGACAGCTTCGCCCAGAGCAATGCCGTTGCCCGGCGCAGCCGCAGGCGCCTCGATCCTTGTTTTGGTCACTGTCGGGGCATCCTGGTGGATATGTTCTACGACCATTTCCTGGCGAAAAACTGGTCCCGCCACGCTGAGCTGCCCCTGGCGGTCTTTTCCCAACGGGTCTACGGCCTGCTCGAAATCCACCACCAGATCCTCCCCCCCGGACTGCAACGGATCGCCCCACACATGATTGCCCATAACTGGCTTGAATCCTATGGCGATCTGGAGACCATCGGCAGGGTTCTGCAACGGATCGAAGCCCGTCTTTCCCGCCCCCACCAGCTCGGCCGGGGGATCGGCGAACTGCGCAAACACTACCGTGCCCTGGAAGAAGACTTCGGCCATTTCCTTGCCGAGGCAACCGCCTATGTCACCATCCGAAGCGGATCTCAGTCCTTCGGCTCCGTCTCGGAATCCCCCTCGGCCGGCTGAAACCGGGCCATAAAACGACGATCAATCCAGTCCTTGAGCCGCCAGGCCCAGCGGCCGGCCAGAACCAGGCGCCCCCGTTGCAAAATGGCCCGTCCGTCGCCGAGATTGAGCAGCTGCAACGCCCGTTTCCGGGGGCGGTAACAGCAAACCAGGGGCCGGTCTTCGAGGGCGGCCAACAGGTTATGGTACAGAATCGGACTCTGCCGCACCGCATGCACGCCGATGCGGGGAAGCGGCCGGTCCCGCAGCCAGATACAGTCCCCGCCACCGAACAGTTCGGGCACGCCGACACAACGCAGATGCGCATCCACCAGCAAACCGCCATCATCCCCCACCGGCAGTTGCGCCTCGGTAAAAATCGGCGGGGGCGCAACACCGACGGCCGACAGGACCAGATCGCCGTCGAGCAGGTCGCCGTTGTCCAACAGCAGCCGGGAACCCTCCATGGCTCGGCAACGGACCCCTTCGAGAATACGAACCCCCCGCTGTCGCAAAGAAGCCCGAGCCAGACGGCGCACCCGCGATGGGAAACCGGCCAGCAGGCTCCGCCCGGCCACCAGGGTCAGCTCCGCCCGGCCGCCGCTGTCGCGCAATAGCCGCCAGAGACCGCCACAGAGTTCGACCCCGGCCGCGCCGCCGCCGACCACCACCAGCTGCAGCGGTCCCGCGGTCAAAGCGGAAAGAATCTGTTGCCGGGCGCGGTAGAGACCGTCGATGGGCTTGACGGGGATGACGCGGGAAGAGGGATCGACGCTGAAGAAATCGGGAATCCGACTCCCGATGTTGAACGAGGCGATATCGTAGGACAGACGCGCGCCGGAGGCCAGCAGCAAAAGCTTCCGGGCGGCCTCGATGCGGACGACCCGATCAGGCACAAAAGCCGCCCCTCCCGCCTCGGCCAGACGCCGGACATGGAAACGAACCTGGTCGGGCGCATACAGGCCGGCCAGCAGACCCGGCCCCATGCCGGAATAATAATGGTGCTCCGTCGGGTTGACCAGACTGACCCGATGGCCCCGGGCGACGTATTCCCCGAGTCTTTGCAGAGCGGTCAAATGGGCGTGTCCGCCCCCCACCAGCACCAGATGTTTGCCCATGGTCGGATCTTTCGTCAACGGCCCCCGCCGGAGCCGCTCCGAACCCAAAATCAGGAGAAATCGCGCCGTTTCTTGCGGGAAGACTTGCCGGCGATCCAGCCGACGAAAAAGACCCCGCCGCCGGCCAGAAACCACTGAACGATGTCCTCTCGCAGCAGCGTTCGATACTCCTTCTGCAAACGACTCAATTCCGTGGAAAGCTGTCCGTTTTCACTGGTGAGACGCTCCCGCTCCTTGGACAGCTCCACAACATGTTCCGACTTCTGCCGAAGATCGTCGTAACGGGACTGTACCTTTTCCAGGGTCCGGGTCGTTTCATTGTACTGCTGCCGAACCTGCTGCAGTTCCCCCTGCCCCGCCGCCAGTTGAGCCTGGATTTCCGCCCGCCCCGAATCGACCGAATTGAGCTGGTTTTTCAGTCTGGCGAGATCTTTTTCCAGATTGGCGATAACCCGGGCTTTCGGTATCTGGTCGGACAGATACTGCTTCAGGACGTAGCCGATTTCACCGGATTGCAGCTGAACCTTGCTGTATTCCTCATCCTCCTCGAGGATCTCCACCGGCGTCCCCGTTTTCAGGGTCTGGATGATACGGTACTTGGTCCCTTTCCCTTCGCGGAAAGTGATGACCAGTTCATCGGAAACATATTGGGTCCGGGCCGCGGCCGCCTGCCCGAACAGCAGCAGGAAGCCCAATAGGAGTAAGCTGGAAAAACGAATTGGCGACAAAGGGGAATAAGAACATTTCATCATCATACCTGTCGTTGAATCATGTAACTGTGGCAGTGGCAAGCAACTGAGGCCACCCTCCTGCTGAAAGGCGACCGACCAAAGAAAACCGCAAAGCTGTCAGCGGATCTGTATACAACAACC
>JARRKW010000039.1:0-7319 GCA_037387645.1 Desulfuromonadaceae bacterium | reverse complement strand
TCCCCGAGCGGATCGCCCAGGGCGGTGTCCATGGCCCAGAATTTCAACAGATCGTCCTGCAGATGGGTCAGCCAGCGCTCACCATCCGGCAGGGCTCGGAGGATGGCCTGCACATCGACTATTTCGAAGGAGTTTTTTGGATTTACCGGAACGGAAGCGGCCTCCGCAGCCATTGCCTTATGGTAAGTCAGGGGCGCCAGAAATAAGGCGACCAGAACGATAATCTTGAATTTCATAGGACCTCCCTTCAGGTTAAATGAAAATCTATCATTAAACTAGGGGCGACTTTTTATGGTTGCAATGCGTGTCCGTTGAAATGTCCGTCCCTATGGGGCGAAGTAGTATGATTGTTACTTAAAATATTAATGATGAGCGCAGTTATTCCAAACAATAATCAGTAATTGTTGCCCGGTAATTCGTTTGCACCAAGAGTATATAGGGTGATTTTATGAAGGCAAATGTTGTCGAGGTAATTTCTTTTGCGAAAAACAAAGACTCAGATTCATGCTTTTGACAATAAAGTCGTTTTCGATAAGCTTATCGCAGGTTTGTTCAGTGGCGAAAAAAGCGATTCCAAGGCCGTCTCTTGCGAAACGAATAGTTGAAGCGGTTTGTCGTCCAACGTCTGTTCGGGCTTACGGGTCATCAATGCCAAATCATTGACAACACAGTCAGGGAGTCTCCCCCATGAAACGCCTTCTCTTGGTTCTGCTTTCGCTGATTTTAAGTGGCTGTTCAAGCGTTGTGGCGACGGAAAATTTTTCCACGGGCGCAGCCGTTCAGACCACTTCCGAAAAATGTCCCGGAACGGTTGATCTTTCTGCCCCCTTCGCCGCCCTGTTTGAACCGGTCGAGAATGAGGCTCTGCTGGAAGCGGCTTTGGGAAAGCCCACCGAGGGCAGGCTGTGTCAGGGAAAGGTCTACCGGGTCAAGGGTATGGAAGTTTCCCTTTATCGCGCCTGGAACAGCACCAATCCCAACAGCCGGCTGGGAAAATGGTGGGCTTTTGCGGCGCCCGAAGGGAGAACGACCAGGTTCCGTTTCGATTTTGAGGTTTGTTATCAGTGGTCGCCGTTGGACAAGCTGACCCGGTGTGCTTTCAGGGCGGGGACCGAAGTGGTTGTCGGCACGGGGCAGAGTGCCACGTGTGACGAATATTTAACCTACCCCGCATCCGCGACACAACAGGTCTATATTGAAGATGCTTCGATATTTGTCAGTGGTTGCAGCGATTACGACGCGTTTTTTAAGTGGGAATCAGTTGCCGATTAAACAGGATGCCATCAGGGGTTCCCATTTGCAACGGGACCAGCATGCGCTGAAAAGGCAAGGTGGTCCCGGCTTCTGCGGCGTTATGGCTGGAATCTCGTAGAAAAAAGGCCATGCCGACAAAGGGGACGACAGAACATCGCCTTGTCGGATGATTGAGCGAAACCGAGAAAAGCCCTCCCACAACCTCAGCATAGCCCAACCCCTATCCACCAGCAAAGCAGGCGAAGAATATGCACTGCTGACACCGCGCTGAAGGTGTTCGATCAGCTGTGTTCTTTGTCGCTGCCCACCCGCCGCTCCGGTTGTTGTGTTCCTGTTCGGCGGCTATGTTTTTTTGCCGCCGTTGTAAACGGTACAAATTCCGTAGCACGTTATCTAACGTAAAGATGGCGGTCAGCTTTCTCCGAGGTCGGGGTGGTTGCGGGTAACCAGCTGGATTTCTTATTGAAAAATGAATAGATAATTTTCTTTCACGGATGACATGTGTTATGCTCTCTCGTGTATTGAGCGCGCATCCGCTGATTGCAGGGATCATTTTGCCGGCCGGCAACCGGTTTGGGGACTCTGCTGTTCGAACGGTTTTCCTGAAGGCATGGGAACGTATGTTAAGCCGAAAATCCTTATCGTCGATGATCACGAGGACAATCTGAGCCTGTTGTCCTGCATGTTAGCGGTTCACGGTTACGATGTCAGTACTGCCAAAAGCGGCGAGCTCGCCCTTGCGGCAGTGGCCGCCGGAGTGCCGGATTTGATCTTGCTGGATGTGAAAATGCCGCAAATGAACGGCTACGAGGTTTGCCGCCGGCTGAAAGCGGATGCCTGCATCAGCGACATGCCGGTGCTCTTTATCAGTGCTTTGCACGAAACCAGCGATCGGGTCGAGGGTTTTGCCGCCGGTGGCGTTGACTACATCACCAAGCCCTTCGAACCCGAGGAAGTGTTGGCCCGGGTCCGAACTCACCTGCATTTACGGGAACTGACCCTGCAACTGGAACAAAAGATCGGTGAGCGGACCGCGGCGTTGCAGGAAGAGATCGCTGAACGCAGACGTGCCGAAGAGGCCCAGCGGCAACTGAACCGCAAACTGCGGGCGATTGACCATTGCAACCAAGTCCTGTTAAGGGCTGCCGATGAGCAATCACTTCTGAATGACATCTGTAGAATTGTCTGTGAACAGGCCGGCTATTTGCTTGCCTGGGTCGGCTATGCCGGGGTAAATGGCGAAAAAGGTCTCCAGCCGGTGGCTTGGGCCGGGCGGATGGCTGACGAAGGGAGAGCTATTCGTCCGGTCTGGGCTGAAAATCCGGAATGCGGTTGCTGGCCTGCCGCTGCCGCATTCCGTGGCGGCGAAGTTGTTCTGGTTCAGGATGTCGCCAATGAACCCCGCATGAAGCCCTGGTGCAAGTTTGCTCGGCAGTTCAATTATCGGGCGGTTATTGCTCTGCCATTGCGGCAAAACGAAAATCAGAGGTTGGGGGTGCTGGTTGTTCACAGTGAAATTCCCGGCAGTATTACCCCGGACGAAGTTGAATTGCTGAAAGGGCTGGCCGCCAACCTGGCTTACGGTATAGCCGTACTGGGTGAACGTGCCGCCCGTCAGGAAGCGGAACAACGAAGTTCTCTGCTGAGTTTTGCCCTCGACCATGTGCATGAGGGGGCGTTTCTGATCGATCTTCAGGGCCGGTTCGTCTACGTCAATCGGGAAGCCTGCCGCTCCCTGGAATACAGTAAGAGTGAACTGCTCGACCTGACCATTCCCGATATCGATCCCAACTTTTCGCCGGAACGGCTGGCGGAAAAATTTGCCGTCGTTCGCCGTTTGGGGGCGTCGACTTTCGAAACCAGGCATCGAACTCGTTCCGGCAACATTTTCCCGGTGGAGATTACCGCCAGCCAGATCGAATACGGCGAAACCGTTTACCTGCTTGCTCTGGTTCGCAATATCAGCGAGCGCAAAAAGGCGGAGGAATCCCTGCGGGCCAGTTATGAGCGCTTTGAAGAGCTTTTCAATAAAGCCGCCATTCCCCTCTGTATCGTCAACAAAAACGCGGCGAAACTGACCATCAACACCCGTTTTGAACAGACCTTCGGCTATTCCCGCCAGGAAATTCCCACCCTCAACGAGTGGTGGCAGCGGGCCTATCCGGACCCGGATTATCGGGCCTGGGTTCTGGCCACCTGTGAAAATGCCCTGCAGGAGGCTGTTGCGGCCAAGGCGGATATCGAACCCATTGAATACCGGGTGACCCGCAAAAACGGCGATGTCCGTGACATGGTTGTTTTCGGCAGCGCGATCGGCGACGATTTTCTTATTTCTTTTTTCGATGTCACGGCACGAAAACAGGCGGAACAGGAGCGTTTGGCCAGCCTGCGGTTTTTCGAAAGTATGGATCGCATCAATCGCGCCATCCAGGGCAGCGACGATCTGAGCCAGATGATGAGCGACGTGCTAGCAACAGTACAGGACATTTTTAACTGCGACCGGGCCTATCTATGCTATCCCTGTGATCCCGACGTGGAGTGCTGGTGGATTCCCATGGAACATGCCCGCCCTGAGTGTCCCGATGGGTTTTCTCTGGGGAGCAAGTTCCCCATGGATTCCGGTGTGCGGGAAAGCGTGCGGCGGTTGCTGTCGGCCGATGGCCCGCTCCAGTTTGGGCCCGGCACCGATAATCCGTTGCCGACCGAGGTGGCGGAAACATTCAGCATTCGGAGTTGCATGGCCATGGCCATCCGACCGAAACTCGATAAGCCCTGGCAGTTCGGTATCCACCAGTGCTCCCATGTTTCCCGCTGGAGTGCCGCTGAAGAGCGCTTGTTCGAAGCCATCGGGCGTCGTATCGTCGATAGGTTGGACAGCCTGATCTCTTATCGGGATCTGCAGAAGAGCGAAGCGCAATACCGCAATATTGTCGAAACGACCAATGAAGGCATCTGGGTGTTGGATGCCGACGGCTTGACCCGTTTCGTCAATGCCCGGCTTTCCAGGATGCTCGGGTACGCAGGGGAAGAGATGCTCGGCCGGCCTTTTGCCGATTTCGTCTTCGGCGAGGATATCCCCGATCATTTGCGGAAAATGGAGAACCGTCGTCGCGGACTGGCGGAAACCTACGAACAACGCATTCGTCATAAGGAAGAGCGGACGTTATGGACTTTTGTCTCGGTAACGCCTGTCTTTAACGAGGCGGGGCAATTTGACGGTTCTCTGGTCATGCTGACGGACATCAGCGAACGCAAACGGATCGAAGACTCGTTGCGGGCCAAGCGGGAACAGCTGGCCATGGTGACCATGGAGCTGTCTCTGGCCGAAGAACGGGAGCGGTTGCGGATCGCCTCGATACTGCATGATCACATCGGGCAGCTGTTGTTGCTGGGGCGGATTAAATTGGGCGGCCTGTCGGCCCTGAGGCTGCCGGAAGAGGTTGTGCAGATCGTCGTTGAAACCAGGGATATTCTCGAACAGGCGGCGCGGGACGTTCATTCCCTGACGGTGCAGATGCATCCGCCGGTATTGGGGCTTGCCGGGCTGGGGGCGGCCCTGGAATGGTTGGGGAAGCAGATGATGGTCGATTTCGGGTTGCAGGTGGAATTTCATGACGACCGGCAGCCTAAACCCCTGGGGGAGGAACTGGCTTCGGTTCTGTATCAGTGTGCCCGCGAGTTATTGATCAATGTGGCCAAGCATGCCGAAACCGACCGCGCGCGACTCTTGGTCGGGCTGAGGGGAAACGCCTTCCTGCTGGTGGTGGAGGATGCAGGGGTGGGATTTGATCCGGCAATTGTCGGTTGCGATGGGAACAGGGAGATGCAGTTCGGACTGTTCAGCATACAGATCAGAATAGAACGGTTGGGGGGCGAAACGGTGATCCATTCCGTTCCGGGGCAGGGCAGCCGCATAGAAATCCATCTGCCTCTTGCGGAGACGGCGATAGCACAAGGAGTTATCCATGGCCATAAGGATTTTGCTGGCGGACGACCATCAAATCATGCGTGACGGATTGATTGCTCTGTTCGATAAGGCGAAGGATATTGAGGTTGTCGCTGAAGCGGAGAACGGGCACGAAACCCTGGAAAAAACCCTGGAATTGCGACCGGATGTGGTGGTCATGGATCTGAACCTGCCGGGGATCAGCGGTATTGAAGCCACGCGGCGGATTCTCGCCGTCGATCCCGGGCGACGGATTCTGGCCCTGTCGATGCTACAGGACCAGGGTTGCGTGGTGGAAAGTTTGAAAGCCGGTGTTAAGGGCTACCTGGTCAAGAGCTGTGCCGCCGAGGAGCTGTTACAGGCCATACGCGCTTTGGCGGCCGGTGGTTCCTACCTCTGTCGTCAGGCGACCCAAATGGTTGTCAAGGATGTCGGACATGCCGAACCGAAGGAACCGGGTGTTGCCGACCATCCCGTGCTCACCGCCCGCGAACTCGAGGTGTTGCGTCTTATCGCCGCTGGTCAGAACACCAAGGAGATTGCCTATCAACTGGGGGTCAGCGTCAAGACCATTGATGTTCATCGGGGCAGAATTATGAAGAAGCTCAACCTCTACAGTATTGCCGAACTGACAAAATATGCCATTCGCGAGGATTTGACCTCGCTGGAATAGCTGGATATAAGATAAAATGGAGAACGTACCTTCTTTGTTCTGTCCATTCCTCTGATCTCTTTGCGGGGCATCCCCTCCAGTGAAGGCGTCCCTTTAGACCGGGACGGCCGGTATCTTTGTTGTCTTGCACCTGTTTGATGATAACCCGTTTTGTAAAACTATTTAATTTACTCCAATCTCTTAAAAGATTCTATAAGAGAATTGCTTAATATTCTAAGGCATTTCGTAGTTTGCTTGTGATGCTTCGTAAGATATTATTTTCATTAGTTTTAGTAGGGTCTTTCGGCGTCAGTAAGGGTAGCAGACTGACTGTGCAGTGAGAGCATTCGTTGCCGGATGAGCTGGGCGATACGTTCACTGATACGATTCGACTGTTTGCGCGAATGGTTCGGCTGGCAGGGGGCGGTGGCCGGCAAATGAAAGCGCTGAGCGGGGCCATGAATGAGATTATCACCTCCGGTGAAACCCCATCCGGGCCGGTATGCGAATTGAAATGTCTGCTCGGTCTCTTCCAGCTGCGGGAACGCAAATTTTCGAAGCCCTTGCGGCGAGTTTCTCATCCCCCGGGTCCCGACCGGTCGAAGTTGATCCACCTGCCTTGACCCGCCTTGTTCCCGGAACCCTCGGTGCTTATCGGGGGACAGCCGTCGGCGTGGGCTTCGATTTGACGTGCAGCTGTAAATTTCATGTTGAATTTTCGGGACTTGGGCAGAGTAATGATTCTCTCATGGCGATAATTAATAGAAAAGGACGGAAGAGACAAGGAGCAGGAAAACCGGATGACCACACCTCCGAACAATGCCCTGTTGGATAGTGACCAGGTTCTGTTGCTGAACCAGGCGCTGCACCAGGTATCTGATGCCGTTTTTCTCATCGATGACGCCCTGCGTTTTTTGTTTGTTAACGAGACCGCCTGTCGCAATCTGGGATACAGCCGCGAGGAGCTGCTCGCCATGAGTCCGTCCGACATCATTCCGGATGTTGCTGGGGACATGATGACCGGGATTGTGGCGACCCGTTCTCCTTCCTTTGAGAGCCGTTACTGCAGCAAGGACGGCCGTATTCTTCCAATTGAAATCAACGCCTCCCCCTTTGAATGGCGGGGGAAAACATGCAGTCTTTGTATTGCCCGTGACCTTACCGAACGTAAACGGCTGCAGGAGACGTTGATCGCTCGCGAGCGGGAATATCGTTTGTTGACGGATGATTTTCCCGAAAACCTGCTGCGCTACGATATGCGTTGCCGCTGCATCTACGCCAATCCACGGATCGAGACGACACTGGGTATCCCGGCCAAAAGCATCATCGGAAAGACGCCGATGGAACTTTTTCCGGCGGGGCAATACCGGGAATACCAGGACAGAATCGAAAAGGTATTGCAAACTGATAGCGATGACGAAATGGAAGTGGTGCTGTCGGACCCCACCGGAAAAAACCGCTATCACC
>JARRKW010000038.1:8022-8500 GCA_037387645.1 Desulfuromonadaceae bacterium | reverse complement strand
TCGGTGGACTGCACCCTGCCGCAACTGATCACCAAATACCAGCTGCGGCCGGAGCAGATCGACTGGTTTCTCCCCCACTACTCGTCGGAGTTTTTCCGCCCCCAGATCTACGCCCATCTCAAGGATATCGGCTTTGAAATCCCCTATGCCCGCTGGTTTTCCAATCTGACCAGCAAAGGGAATACCGGCGCGGCCTCCATTTACCTCATGCTGGAAGAACTGTTCCATTCCGGTCGGTTGCAAAAAGGGCAGAAGCTGCTGCTGTTCGTCCCCGAAAGCGGCCGTTTCACCATCAGCTACGCCCACCTGACGGTGGTGTGAAAACGTCGAAACGGCCGACGCCGGGCACGGATCGGCCGTTTTCCAAGCTTCCTTCAATGGTCCCGGGGGGATGTCGCAATCACTCGGCCATGGGCTTATCAGCCAGAGAGCTCCCCTCCTCGGGAGGGGCCTTCACCGGCAGAACAATGGTGAAGCG
>JARRKW010000038.1:0-7942 GCA_037387645.1 Desulfuromonadaceae bacterium | reverse complement strand
TGTCGTAGGCCATGGCCAGGCCGAGTCCGACCCCCTGCCCCACCTCTTTGGTGGTAAAAAACGGATCGAAAATCCGCGCCAGGGTCTCCTCCTCCATACCGCAACCGGTGTCGCTGATTTCGATCCGCACCTGATCCCCGTCGGAGCAGGTCCTGATGCGAATCTCGCCCTGTTCCGGAATGGCCTGGGCGGCATTGACCAACAAACTCATAAAAACCTGGTTGAGCTGACCCAGATGGCACCAAACCCGCGGCAGCTGACCGTCGTAATCCGTGGCAACAGCGGCTTTGTGCCTGTGCTCATTCCAGACCAAGGCAAGGGCGTTCTCCAACGTTTCGTTGATATCGGCATAGGCAAACCCTGCCGTATTCTCTGCTCGCGTGAAAAGTTTCAGATTCTGGACGATCTTTTGAACCCGTTCCGCTCCTTCGAGGGACTCCTCGATCAGATCGGGCATGTCCCTGCGGATATGCTCAACCTTGTGTTTTTTGCGCTCTCGGGTCAGGAATTCGCCGACGGCCGGGTCGCCAATTGCCCGATGGCCGCCATCTTCTCCTGCTGCAACAGCCGGTCCTGGGAGTCCTTCAGAATGTTGTAGGCGTCTTCGAGCTTCCGGGTGAGTCCCCGCAGATCGGCATTGGCCGCCTCCAACTGACCGGTCCGTTCGGCGACACGGCATTCAAGTTCCTGATTCAACTGCCTCAACTCTGCCGTTACCCGGCGTACCTCGGCTTGCAGTTCATTATCCATCCGAAAAAGCCGCAGGTGAATCCGGACTCGCGCCAGAACCTCTTTTTCCGCGAAGGGCTTGGTGACATAATCGACTCCCCCCGCCTCGAAAGCTTTCAACTTTTCCTCGGTCTCCGCCAGGGCACTGAGAAACAGAACGGGGATGGCTGCGGTCGCGGGATCTGCCTTCAGCCGCCGACAAAGCTCGAAACCGTCCATTCCCGGCATCATGATGTCCAGGAATATCAGTTCCGGCGGTCGCACCGCAATCGCCTTGAGAGCAATCTCTCCGCTGACGGCGGCACGAACCAGATGGCCCTCGGCAGTGAGAATCTCTTCCAGGACGCGGAGATTATCGGGATTGTCATCAACGATGAGAATATCACCCGTCATAATTGCCTGTTCCGCTCTATTCAAAACAAACCCGGTTTTTCCCCTGCTTCTTTGCCTTATACATGTTTTCATCCGCCCGCTTCAGAAACGCGGAGGGGGTTTCATCGGGAACGTACTGACTCACCCCGATGCTTATGGTCATATGCACTTCGGCTGCAGGCAACGGAAAAAATTTCAGGTTGGCAAAATCATTCCTCAACCTTTCGGCAACCACAGAGACCCTTTCACCCGTCGTTTCCGGGAACAACAGGGTGAATTCCTCCCCCCCATAACGTGCGGCGGTATCCGCGGACCTCAGATTCTTTCTGATCACCTCGGCAAGACCCTTCAGCACCTCGTCTCCTTCCAGATGGCCATAAATATCGTTGTATTGCTTGAAATTATCCACATCCAGCAAAAGCAGCGACAGGGTCGTTCCATAACGTTTCGCCCGCATAACCTCATTTTCCAACTCTTCGAAAAAATATCGCGAATTATTGAGTTGGGTCAGAGCATCGGTAATGCTCAACTCCTTGTACTTCTGCCCGCTCTCCCGGAGTTTTCTTTCAGCGAGCTTCTTATCCGTGATGTCCTGCAGGGTTTCAATAGCCCCGATGAGCGAACCACTGCTGTCCGTAAGCGGGGAAGCCGTGAAAAACAGCCATTTCCCTTCCAGCGCATACCCCCGGAAAAAATCTTCCGCCTCATAGGCATTGTGAATCAGCTCCGATCTTCTATATTTTCCCGCATAATATCGGTTTAAATCCTCATCCAAAGCATCACTCAACATCAAATCCGCCAAGGTAGGTCTTGCCGTCGTATAGAACGGCCGCCAGTGCTTATTCGACCCGACCATCGTGGCGGCGGAAAAACCGGTAAGATTCTCCAGAGCCCTGTTCCAATGGATAATCACATGATTCACATCTATGACGAAGGTGGGCACGGGAACCCTCTGGATGATCTGAAACAACCTGAAACTGTCTTCCACCGAAACCGCTTCGGCCACTTGCCGGGCCTCAATTTCCAACTCCAGCTCACGGTTGGTTCGCAACAGTTCTTTTTGCATTGTGGCCAGCAGAAGATGGGTTTGTACTCGCGCCAGAATTTCCTGCTCCGCGAAAGGCTTGGTGATGTAATCAAGTCCTCCGCAGGCAAAAGCGGACACCTTCTCCTCGGTGGCCGCCAGGGCACTGACGAAAAGTACGGGTATGTCGGAGGTCGCGGGATTCGCCTTCAAACGTCGGCAGATTTCGAACCCGTCCATTTCCGGCATGACAACATCGAGCAGAATCAACTCCGGCGCTCGCGCCGCTACCGCCTTGAGGGCAATCTCCCCACTGACGGCGGCACGGACCTGGTGGCCCTCGGCAGCAAGAATCCCCTCCAATACCCGCAGGTTATCGAGATTGTCATCAATGATCAGGATATCGCCTCGTCTCATATCCGTTCTCCGATCAAGGATTCCATGAGTGTCGCAATGGCTTCAAAATTGTAGGAAGCCGCCTGATCGGTCATGAAGGCGGCCAGCACCGAGTATTCCTCCGCCAACTCCGACGCCACAGCAATAATTTCCTGTTTGTTCAATTCCATGGCCGCCAGTTGGATCCGCCGCGCCATTTCATCCGGCAAGGACGCCAGGTCTTCAGGGGAAGGCCGGACGACCAATGCACCGGCCGGAACACCGGCGACTTCTCCGGCCGCTTTCTCCGCATAGCGATACCGAATACCCAGATGGCGCGCCATAACCTCGCATATCTCCCGTTCCCGAAATGGCTTGTAGAAAACCCCATCACAGCCGGCAGCCAGAATCTTATCCTCCTGGTCACTGAACACGCTCGCGGTAAGCGCATAGATGCCCATGTTTTTGCCCCAGGGAAAGGACCGGATTCGGCGCGTCGCCTGGTAACCGTCCATCACCGGCATCTTCATGTCCATCCAGACAAAGTGGGGTCGCCATGCCTGCGCCACGGCCACCCCTTCCTTGCCGTTGGTGGCGATTCGAACCACATAGCCGATCCCGGTTAACAGGGTCTCCAGCAACTGGGCGTTTTCCGGATCATCCTCAACGATCAGAACCCGCCACTCCTCGGCAACCGACTCCAGGCCCACGATGGTGAACGTCAAGGCATCGGCGTTTTGAACCGTTTCGGACGCGGCCAACCTTACCGGAATGCGCACACGGAAAAGGGTGCCTTTCCCCGCCCTGCCCTCCACCTCGATCTCTCCTCCCATGAGCCGCACGAATGTCCGGGAAATGGCCAATCCCAACCCCGTTCCCTTCTGGCTCGCCTTTAACGATCCGACCTGTCTGAACGGTTCGAAAATGACCTCTTTTTCCTCTTCCTTTATCCCGGGCCCGGTATCCTCCACTTCGATCTCCAGCAAACGGCGCGAGGGTTCGTCCCAGCAAGGCAAGGTTCGGACCCGTAACACCACCTCTCCCGCTTCGGTGAATTTGACCGCATTCCCCATCAGGTTGATGAGCACCTGCCGCAACTTCCCCAGATCGGTCCGGACATATTGCTCCAGAGACGGGGACAATTCCAGCCGCATGTCCAGTCCCTTGGAGAGAGCCCGGTAGTGGACCATGGTACCCACTTCCTCCAGAGTCCTTATCAAGTCGAAAGCTTCTTCCTGCAATTCCACCCGGCCCGCCTCGATTTTGGAGAGATCGAGGACATCGTTGATCATGGCCAGCAGATGTTCACCACTGCGGTTGACGATGGCAAGATTCTTCCTCGCGCTCTCGGACATGGATTCATCCCGGGCCATGAGCTGACTGAAACCGAGGATGGCGTTAAGGGGAGTCCGCAGTTCATGGCTCATATGGGCCAGAAAAGCGCTCTTCGCCTGGTTGGCTGCCTCCGCCGCGGCCATGGCCTGCTTCAGTTCCTCCTCCATCTCTTTACGCTCGCTGATATTCCGAAAAATGGTCAGTTTGAGAATCTCTCCCGAACGCTCCAGCGGTGTTTCAATAACGTCATAGGTCATTTTTGCCCTGGGGAAATATTGTTCCCGACGTATCGTTCGACCTTTTTGAACTTCCTGCATTTGACACCAGGGGCAGGGTTCCGTTCGCTCATTGAGATATTGGTAACACTTGCCCTGCTGGAAAGGGCCGAGATGCCTTTTCAGCGCACTGTTCACATAGACGATGTTGTGAGAATTATCGGCGATATAGATCTCATCCTCCATCGCCTCAAAAATAGCGGTCAGCTTGTCCTTCTCCTTTCGCAACGCCCCTTCCGCCAGTCTGCGTTGCTCGATTTCCTGCTGCAGATGCTTGTTGACATTGATCAGCTCCAGGGTCCGTTCCCGGACCAATCTCTCCAGGTTTTGGCGATGCCTTCGCAGTTCCTGTTCCGACGCCAGCCGCTGAAAGGTGGTCCCGACCAGACCGGCGACGGCCAGGTAAACATTAAGCAGTTCCTTGGTTGGCGGTTCGGATACGCCGTGTCCTATGACCAGCACCGCGATAGTCCGCTTATCGTGGGTTATGGGGAGGAATACCGCCGAAACGTCAGGATCGGTAAAAATCCTTACGGCCAAAAAACCGCTTTCCAACACCTCGGTGATGGCCTCGCCGATATCCGTCTCCCGCTCCGGCCTGACCGCGAACTGGTCGGATAAGGTCCAATGATGAATGGAGATTTTCCCTTTTTCCGGTTTCTCACCAATGGCGCAGAACCCCGCTCCAAAAAAATTGATCAGTACCTTTCCAATCTCGGTCCATAAATCCTGCTGGGTCGTCAAACCGGCAAGATACTGGGCGGCCCTGATGGAGGCATCCAGATAATCCCGTTTTTCGAGTAGCGGCTTTTCCATTACCCCTGCTTACCTATGGGACGCAGAAAGAGATTTTCCAGAAAATAGCCTTCAAAATCCGGACAACGCGACAAATTGATCAGGCGGGCGCGAGTACCAAGAGCCTGCAGCCGTCCCACCGCCGTCTTAAACAAAAGGACCTCCGCGCAACCGGCCAGAGCCGTGTTGCCGCACAGTTCGATCCGCTCGGCGGGAATCTCGGGCAACAGACCAATTTCCTGGGCGTTGGCAATATCCAGAAAACGACCGAAAGCACCACCAACGCAAATACGCCGCAACCCTTCGGTTTCCATACCCGCTTGCCCCAACAGAACCTGTATCCCCGCGCCGATGGCGGCCTTGGCGCGCTGAAACATATCGACATCCCTTTTGCTCAGGAAAATGTTCCGCTTGCCGCGGGCGAGCAAAAACCCCTCTGCGGGTGCCGGCGAGATAAACCGGCCCATGCCGGACAACTGACCCGATCTGACCAGGCAGGCAATGAGATCCACCAGAGCCGACCCGCAGAGCCCGTGAGGTTCGGTATCGGAGATCACATCGTAGGCAAAGACCCCCCTGTCCAACCGGACCCGATAAATGGCCCCCGGCTCGGCCGGAACGCCGCAACTGATGCCACACTCCTCAAAGGCCGGTCCGCCGGCCGCCGAGGTCACCCAGAATTCCCGCCCATCCCACAGCGCCATCTCGGAATTGGTGCCGAAATCGATAAACAGACTGCCGGCGCCGGATTCAACCAAACCGGTCGCCAGCAACCCCGCCAACAGATCGGAACCAACAAATCCGGCCAAAGGCGGCAGCAGCTCGATGCTCGCCTCAGGGTGGATCCCCATGCGACCGGCCCAGTCCCCGGCCTTCTCGGGCAGACAATCAACGCAGCTCACCCAATGTTTCGGATGCAGCAGCAGCTGGTAATTGCGGGAGGATAACAACGCCAGCATGGCCGTGTTGCCCACCAGGGCAAGGCGCACCACCTGCCGGATATCGATCCCTTCCCTTACGGCCAGATCGAACAGGGCTTCGCCAATGGCGTCAACAATCTGCCGGCTCATATCCTGCGCCTGGACCGGGGATTCGGCGGCGGCCACCAGTCGGGTCATCACATCCGAACCATAACGCACCTGCGGATTCAGGCCGTAACGGCCGGCCAGCCATTTGCCACCGACAAGTTCAAACAGGGACAGCCTGATATGAGTGGTGCCCAAATCCACGGCCACTCCATAGGGCGTGGCCCCGTGCCCGGCCAATTCAACGGGAGGGAGAACCGGATCACAGCCGCGGGTTTGCTCCGGTTTCTCGGGGAAACTGCGCCAATGGGACTTGGGAGCGGGCGCCAGCAGCAGGATCCGCAGATCCTGCTCCGGCCTGACCTGGCAGGCCAGACGAATACCCTGCTCAAGTTCGTCACTGTCCAGCAACAGGCGTTCATTGAAGGACGGTAAATCCACGTTCCCGACTTCGATACGCACCCGGCAGAGACCGCAGGTCCCCATTCCCCGGCACCCCGAACGAACCCGGACCTCGGTCGCGTCGAGAACATCGCGCAGGGACGACCCAGCGCTGAAAGGAATGCGACGCTGCTCTCCTTGACGCAACTTAACGGTCAGGATGGGCAACTGCTCACTCCTTTCGCCCCACGGCGGCAACCAGGGCGGCCACGTTGGCCGGTTGCGCCTCCGGTGGGATCTCGCAGCCCGAAGAAAGGATAAAGCCGCCGCGCGGAGCGAATTGAGCCAATAACGCGGCCGCCTCCTTTTCGATGGCCTCGGGTGTTGCTTCGACAAAGGACAGCGGCTTGATGTTCCCGTCCAGACAGGTTTGCGGCAGCGCCGCCATCGTCTCTGCGGCATCGACACAGTAGTCGAAATTGGCGATATCCACTCCGGCCTGGCGGTAGCAGGGCAAAATCGGTCCGGCCGGGCCGGCGATATGGAGCCAGCTGGCCGCCGATCCCGCTGCCTTGAGGGCGGCAAACACCCGTTGCAGGCGCGGCAACTCAAATTCCCGGAAGAATTGGGGTGGAACAACCGCCGGCGAGGCGGACGGATCAAAAACCACGGGGAGATGGACTCCGGCTTCAAGCTGGGCCGTTCCGAAACCAATGGCCAGTTCAGCGGCAAAATCGAGCAGCAGAGCAAATCGGTCCGGGTCATCGATGGCCAGATAAAGGGCGGTTTCGGCACCCAGTAATTGGGTGGCGATGGTTAAGGGCCCCAGCACACAGCCGACCACCAGCACCTCGTCACCGACCTCACGACGCAGGATCCCGGCCGCTTTCAGAAGTTCGGGCATGCGCCCGGCCCTTTGCGGATCGGGCAGGCGGAGGCTTTCCAGCCCCGTTGCGTCCGGCAGCGCATAGGAAACCACATGCGGGTAGCGGTCCTGGGGATAATGCAGAACCGAGCCCATAGCCTCCGTCTCGACACTGGTATCCATCAGCGCAAAGACGGCATCATAACCATAGCGGTTCAGCGCCTGCAGCTGACAACGGGCCAGCAGCTCGCCGTCCCGGATATAGGCGCCCAAGGAGACACCGGCGAGCACCGCCGCCTGGCCGAAGACCTGGGCAATGACCGGAACACGATCCGCTTTCTGGAAATTCAGGGTCGCCTGGATTCGCTGCAAGCTGTTCATGCGTCACCTCCGCAAACCTCATCGAGATAATGCACCCCGTCAAAGGCGGTTTCGGCAACGAAATCGACGTTCAAGCCGGCGGCGCTCGACTGTTTCAGGGCCGCTCCCCCCGCCAGCAATTTGACCTGCGCCAGCCCCCGTTCCGCCAACCGCTCCCGCAGCAGCCGCACCTGTGGTATCACGGTGGTAATCAGGCCGCTGACCATGACCGCCAGGGCGCCTTCCCGCTCGGTGGCATCAATCAGGTTTTCCACCGGACAGTCATTGCCGCAGACCACCACCCGATACCGGCTGGCCGTCAGAACCGCCTTGAGTACGTTCTTCCCAAGATCATGGACATCCCCTTCCAGGGCTCCGACCACCACCGCCCCATGCATCTGGGGGG
>JARRKW010000037.1:0-7439 GCA_037387645.1 Desulfuromonadaceae bacterium | reverse complement strand
GGCGCGGTCCTGGAGTTCGTCCTGCAGTATCGGCTGCAGCAGGTCGAAACTGCCACTGGACGAACGTGCCGGCGCCATCTATAAGGCTTTTGCCGAGAAACGCGTGGTTTTGTTGGAGGATATTTCGGTCATGCCCGAAGACTTTCACCTCCAACCGCCTTTTTCGGAACTCAAGGAACTGCGTTCCAAGAATTTTATTCTCTGTCCCATCGTTGTCCGTGATGCGGTTGCCGGGATTCTGTGTGTCGACAATAAAATCAAGCGCAAGATCCTGGATGACACGGACATCGACACGGTCAAGCTTTTTGCCGATCAGGTCGCCTCAACCCTGAACAAAATCCATCTGCTGGATGCCGTGGAGAAACTGACCGGCGAGCTGGAACACACCTTTTCCGAGTTCAATAAATACTGTTCGGAGCATGAACGGCTCGACCATTCCCTTACGGAAGCGACCGAATCGACCATGGAGGCCATCATCGATATTTCCAGTGCCGCCGACGTGGTACGGGAGGCGGTCGATGCGACCCGCACCAGCGTGGGGGAAATCTCCGTTTCCATCGATCAGGTCTCGTCCAATCTGGTACAGCTTTCCGATTTCATGGAAAACTCCATTTCCGCCATCACCCAGATTTCCGCCACCATTAAATCGGTTGAGGAAAGCGGTGGGCGCTCCCACGAGATGTCCGAGACGGTTAAATCCCAGGCGGAAAGCGGTGTTCAGGCGGTTTCCGGAGTGATTGCCGGGTTAAGTGGAATCTCCGAGGCGGTCGAAGAGGCGGTTAGAACCATCCAGCGGTTGTCGCAGAAAGCCGAGGAAATCAATACCATAACGACGGTCATCGCGGAGGTGACCCAGAAAACCAATCTGCTGGCGCTCAATGCGGCCATCATTGCGGCCCAGGCCGGGGAACACGGACGCTCCTTCGGGGTGGTGGCCGACGAGGTGCGGAATCTCTCCCAGGAAACCGCCCAGTCGACCGGCGCCATTACCCGCATCATTGAAGAGCTTCAGGAAAACACCGGCGAATCGGTGTCGCATATCACCAAGATCCGCAATCTGGTCAAGGACGGCATGACCCTGGGGCTGGAAATGGAACAGTCGTTGGGACAGATTCTGTCCAGCGCCGATACGGCCATGGCCATGACCCACGATATCCGCAGCGCCACTCACGAGGTGTCGCGTAGTGTCGATTCCGTGACCCTGTCCATTGAAAATGTGGGGGAAATGTCCAATCATATCACCACGGCTTCAACCGAACAGGCCGAGGGAACCCGGAATATCGTTCAGTCCATCGAAGAGATCAAGAAAATGACAGATGATATGGCGGTATCCACCGAACGGCAGAAAAAGAATACCCAGAATATTGAAACGGCTGTTATTTCCGTAAGCAATATGATCAAGCGGATCTTTGCGGAGATGGAACAACGGCGCGATGGCAGCCGCGAGGTCATCAAGGACTTGCGGCGGTTGAAGGACTGAGCGAGAAAAGAAAAAAGAGGATGCGAAAAGCATCCTCTTTTTTTGTCCCCATTAGCGGGCTCGCGACAAACCCGCAGAACAACCCGAACCGGTGATTTTTATCGCAGAAACCAGGCGGCACCGGTCAGTTGGAACTTCGCTGTGTTTTTTCATGTTTTTTGCGTTCGTTGGCGTCGAGATAACGCTTGCGCAGACGAATCGATTTCGGGGTCACCTCGACCAGTTCGTCCTCGGCGATGTATTCCAGGGCCTGCTCCAGGGAAAGGATGGTCGGGGGGGAAATTTTGGTCGCCTCGTCCGAGCCCGAGGCCCGAACGTTGGTCAATTTTTTGCCGCGACAGGCATTGACCACCAGATCGTTGTCTTTGGCGTGCTGGCCGATGATCATTCCTTCGTAAACCGCCGTGCCGGGACCGACGAAAAGGATGCCCCGATCCTGCAGGTTGAACAGGGAGTAGGAAACCGTTTCGCCGTTATCCATGGAAATCAGGACCCCGTTTTTCCGCCCGGCGATGGCCCCCTTGTAGGGCGCGTATTCATGGAAGGTATGGTTCATGACGCCGGTACCGCGGGTGTCGGTGAGGAATTCGGTGCGGAAACCGATCAGGCCGCGGGCCGGGATGATAAATTCCAGGCGGTTGACGCCGTCCATGGGTTGCATGGAAACCATTTCGGCCTTGCGGGTGCCGAGTTTTTCGATGACCGTGCCCTGATATTGTTCCGGCACATCAATCACCAGGTATTCCATCGGCTCGCAGCGAACCCCGTCCAGCTCTTTGTAGATGACTTCGGGTTTGGAGACGGACAGTTCAAAACCCTCGCGGCGCATGTTTTCGATGAGGATCGACAAATGTAACTCGCCGCGGCCGGAGACCTTGAAGGTATCGGTGTTGTCCGTGTCCTCAACCTGGAGGGAAACGTTGGTGCGCAACTCCTTCTGCAGGCGATCGCGGATATTGCGGGAAGTGACGTATTTCCCTTCGGTGCCGGCAAAGGGGGAATCGCTGACCATGAAATTCATGGAAATGGTCGGCTGGTCGATGGCGATATAGGGCAGGGCTTCCGGCTGGGCGGCGCTGGCCAGGGTTTCGCCGATACTCACCTCGTCGAAACCGGCGATGGTGACAATGTCACCGGCAATCGCTTCGGGAACCTCGACCTGATTGAGGCCCTCATAACCCAGCAGCTTGCTGATCCGGCCCCTGTGGATCTGGCCGTTTTTGTCGATATGGGCCACGGATTCACCGGCCTTGACCCGACCATTGACGATACGGCCGGTGGCGATACGGCCGATATAGTCATTGTAGGCGATACTGGAAACCAGCATCTGAAAAGGGGCCTGCGGATTGGCGATGGGGGGTGAAACCCGTTCGGCGATCATTTCGAAGAGCGGTTCCAGGTCACTCGACTCGTCCTCCAGTTGCCGTTTGGCGTAGCCGCTTTTGGCGCTGGCGTAGACAACGGGAAAATCGAGCTGTTCTTCGTTGGAGGTGAGTTCGCAGAACAGATCGAAGACCATGTTCACCACCTCTTCGGGACGGGCGCCCGGTCGATCGATCTTGTTGATGACCACAATGGGCCGGATCCCCAGATCCAACGATTTTTTCAGGACGAAGCGGGTCTGGGGCATGGGCCCGTCAAAGGCGTCGACCAGCAGCAGAACCGAGTCCACCATTTTCAGGATCCGCTCCACTTCGCCGCCGAAATCGGCGTGTCCCGGGGTGTCGACAATGTTGATCTTCAGCCCGCCGTGGTGGATGGAAAGGTTTTTGGACAGAATGGTGATGCCGCGTTCCTTTTCCAGATCGTTGCTGTCCATGATGCGTTCAGTGATGACCTGGTTCTCGCGAAAAACACCGGACTGTTTGAGCATGGCATCGACCAGGGTGGTCTTGCCGTGATCGACGTGAGCAATAATGGCAATATTACGAATGTTCTGTGGCATGATGTGTAACCTGGTGCTCCTTCTTATGCGTGCAAGAGGAATATGGCATGGGCTGTTCAGCAAAACCTTTCAAAGATATATTTTTCTTTTCAAAAACGCCAGGAAAATATACCGTAATCCCCATGGAACCCCGTATTTTTTTCCGTCGTTTGGCCACCACCGGTTGTTGCCCCGAGGGATCCCATATTTATGCCAGATTATCTGGTTAATTCAAGTAATGGAGGTCGGATGTTTACCTGGAAACCGCATCTTGAAGAAGGAGAAAGCCTCTGCTGGGAAGGGCGGCCCGCTCCCCGTGCTTTTGTCTTTCGCAACTGGAGGCATTCCGCATTCGGGATTTTGCTGCTGGCTGTCGGAAGCTATTGGCAGTTCATTTCTTTCCCCCTGGCCGAACAGTATCAGCTGCCCTGGCTGCCGTTGTTGCCCTTGTCCTTTCTGTTGCTGGCGCTTTATCTGGTTTTGGGGCATCTGTTGCTCGCCCGGCTGGAGTGGGAGCAGGTGTTTTATGCCGTGACCAATCGCCGGATTCTGGTGCGGCGAGGGTGGAAAGGCCGGCAACTGATCGCCTTGTCCCGGGCGGAACTGACCCATTTTCGGGTTGTGCCCCTGGGGGAGGAGTTGGCCAGCATTCGATTGAACAACCGGGAGGGTAAAAACCGCCTGGCGCTGATCGCGGTGGAACATCCCCAGCCGTTAATCGAACTGCTGGAAGATTCTCTGCGACAAAACGGCTTTGAGATTAACCGGGTGGCGGTCTGAGCCTTTATCGTTTGACTTTTTTCGCTTCCTTTGCATACTATCCGCTCGTAATTACAAACGAGTGAAGGACATATTCAAACAGCTATGGGAAAAAGATTTTTTCTGGAAACATTCGGTTGCCAGATGAATGTGGTCGATTCCGAACGGATTGTGGATCTGCTGCAGAACATCGGCTATCGGCAGGTGGATCAGGCGGTCGGCGCCGATCTGATACTGCTCAACACCTGTGCAATTCGGGACAAAGCCGAACGGAAGGTTTATGGTCATCTCGGTCGCTATAAACCACTGAAGGAACAAAATCCCGCGCTGATTCTCGGGGTCGGCGGCTGCGTCGCCCAACAGGAAGGGGAAAAGCTCCTGGACAAACTGCCGTATCTCGATCTGGTTTTCGGTACCCATAATGTTCATCGCTTGCCCGAGATGGTGAAGAAAATCGAAGGCGGCCGGGGACGCCATCATGCCACCGAATTCTTGGATCAGGAGACCCGGCTGAATCTCTTTCCGGTCCGTTCCTCCAGCGATGCCGTGGTCCGTTTCGTTACGGTCATGCAGGGCTGTGACAACTTTTGCTCCTATTGTGTGGTACCCTTGGTTAGGGGCCGGGAAATCAGTCGTCCCAGTTCCAAGATTCTGGACGAAATTCGTGCCCTGGCCGCAAGCGGGGTGCGCGAGGTGACCCTGATCGGTCAGAACGTCAATTCATACGGCCAAAAAGGGGAGGAGAAACGCAGTTTTGCCGAGGTGCTGCGCGCCGTTGACGCCATTGAGGGCATTGCGCGAATCCGCTTCACCACCTCGCACCCCAAGGACCTCTCCGAGGATCTCATCGACTGCTTCGGGTCCCTGAAAAAGCTTTGCAACCATATCCATCTGCCCGTGCAGAGCGGGTCCGATCGCATTCTACAGGCGATGAATCGAGGGTACAGCAGGGCCCAATATCTGCAGAAAGTGGAGCGCTTGCGGGCGGTCTGTCCCGATATCCGACTGACTTCCGACGTCATTGTCGGTTTTCCGGGGGAAACCGAGGAGGATTTTGCCGCGACCCTGTCCCTGCTGGAACAGGTAAGATATAGCGATGTGTTCTCCTTTATCTATTCCCCACGGGCCGGAACGGCGGCCGCCGGGTTGCCGAGCAAGCTTGAGCCGAAGGAACGGCAGGAGCGTTTTGACCGGCTGCTGGCGTTGCAGGAAAACATTTCCGAGCAGTGGCGCGAAAACGATGCCGGAAAGACCCTGGAAGTTCTGGTCGAGGGTGAAAGCCGAAAAGGAGGCTCCCAGCTGTTCGGGCGCACCCGCTGGAACCGGATCGTCAATTTCGACGGTGACCGAAGTCTCGTCGGACAACTGGTGCTGGTCCGGGTAACAAGGGTCTATCGCAACTCCCATCTGGGCAGATTGGTCGTATCCTGATGCCTGTTGTCAAACACTGAAAAAAGTAAACGGAAACCATGGCTAAAGATGGCTAAAGGGCGGATTCTAGCAATCGACAACGATTCGGCATCGCGGGCGCTCTACCAGGATCTTCTCGGGGTGGATGGTCATTACCTGCGAATTGCGGCCAATGGACGGGATGCCCTGGAATGGTTGCGGCACGAAGAATTCGATCTGGTCATTACCGAGCTGCAGATCGATGTCGACCAGGTCAACATCACCGAGCTGATCAAACGCTTCAATCCCAGCCAGGAAATCGTCGTGGTCACCCACCTGAGCGACGTGGCCGCTGCGGTTGAAACCATGAAAAGAGGCGTTTCGGAATACATTCTGAAACCGATCAATCCCGACGAATTTCTGCTGTTGGTCAATAAAATCCTGTTTCGCCAATCCCAGCGTCTCGAACATAAAAAACTTCTCGATGAAAACATCGAATATCATCAGATTCTCGGTTATTATCAGAAGTGTCTGGCGTTTCTGCAGATTCACGACCTGGACCGTCTGGGCGATCTGATTCTGGACACCCTGATGGAGCTGTTGCATGCCGAAGGGGGACTTTTATGGTTGCCCGGCTACGGCGGTCAGCAGTATCGGCTGCGCTGTCGTCGCGGCCTGGCCAAGGCCGGCGCCGGCTCCTTTGTCCCGAGTGAGGCGGAACGGCACCTGATTCTGGCCGGCGAGGCCGTCTTGCTGGAACAGGGAACCAAACTCTGGCTTCCGCTTCTCGCCGGCATGGAGCCCTTGGCCCTGATCCGGCTTGAGGCGCCGGCAGGTCGCGACACCTTCAATCGCCGGGACACCCGGATTGCGGCTCTGATCGGTGAATTTGCCGCCGGTGCCCTGAACAATGTGATTCAACTGCGCAACCTCGAGCAGAACACCCTGCGTGTGCCGCGGGGCGAAGCCTATACCATGTCCTTTTTCGAGGACCATGTGGCCAAGGAGTTGAACAAATCCCGGCGCTATGGCCGCAGCCTGGCATTGATCAAGCTGACTATCGACAACTACGAAGAACTCAGCAGCCTGTATCGCCATCGCGAACTGGAAGAGGGGGTCACCCGGCTGGTGGAAACCGTCAATATCGCCCTGCGCGATGCGGATATCATGGCCATGGCCGCGGACGACGAATACTATATTCTGCTGCCGGAGACGGACTAT
Source organism: Desulfuromonadaceae bacterium (assembly GCA_037387645.1). GTDB lineage: Bacteria > Desulfobacterota > Desulfuromonadia > Desulfuromonadales > Trichloromonadaceae > Trichloromonas. The sequence goes on along the minus strand of JARRKW010000037.1, from coordinate 666 downwards.
TGGGGCTCCCTGGTGGCGCAGAAAAGGATTCGCAAGGCCCTGAAGGGCAAGCTTTCCATCTGCGATTTGAAAAAATCCCATCAGTTGGGGGTGTTTCTACGCTCGGCGGCCTTTCCCGGAGACGGCGTCACCCTGGAAGAATTGCGGCAGACAGCGGGCTTCCGGCTGCGTCGCTTAAAAAACAGTCTGTTTTATCAGGCGGGACTGACCGAGGTTCCCTTCTGGGAGATTGTCGGACGGCTGCTCGGGACTCCCCGTGATTATCCGCAGACCGGGGAGGGTTTCAACGTTTCCGAAAAACTCTCCCGCTTTGAGGACTCCCAGCGCAGTCGGTATTTTCGCATGCCCTTGACCCGGCTGGATGAAATATTCCGCTCCTTCTGTCAGGAAGTTGTCGAATCCAATCGCATCCGTGGGATCATTTACCGCGGCTGCAGTGATTTTGAAAAGATCCGCAAATCCCTGCGTGATGTTGACGGCTTGGAAAAATCCGCAACCTCGCTTTTTCTGCTGGGCGGACAACGGCGGGTGCAATGGGATTACCAACGAATCGTACCCATTTACATCGATTCCGATCGTTTCGAGAAAATTCCCTTTCTGCTCTACCTCAACGAAGATTACGCCTATGCGCTGTTTGCCCGGGCCCGCGGAAATGAATTGGTCGGA
>JARRKW010000036.1:0-7469 GCA_037387645.1 Desulfuromonadaceae bacterium | reverse complement strand
GGCAAAAACAGCAGGTGCCCGTCCTGTTCCAAGTTGAGCCGCAGTACGGAGAGCTGCACATCCCCGCTGATCTGCAGGTCGGGCGGTTGGGTTTTGGCTACCCGGTAAACCAGTTCCAGATCGCTGCCGAGGGTGCCGGAAGGGATGTCCAGCGGCAGCGTCTTCGGCAGCAGATTGAAATAGAAGGGCAGATCGACCTTTTTCAGATCAATATCGACCGCCACCTCGACGGCGTCGGAGAAGAGCTTGAGTTTTCCCCCCAGGTCGAGCGGGGCATCGTTGATGAGGACATGCAGAGCCGGGGTGACGTATTTGTCCACCAGGTAGGGGGTGTTGCCGATGAAAGGCACCGCCAGATCCAGATCGACAATCCGGTGGCGCTGGGTTTCGATGCCTTTCTGTTGTTCCAGGTAGAGCAGGGCACCATCGGTGATCTGCAGATTATTGAGGGAGAAACGCAGGGGCTTATCGGCAGCTGCCGGTTCAGCCGGTGCATTTTCTTCCGGTTGCTGTAGTTCGGTGAAGTCGGAAAAGTTGAAACGTTCGTCCTGCCGGACAATCCGGATACGGGGAGCAACCAGTTGAAATTCCCTGACAATGATGGCGCGCTGAAACAGCGACATGGGACTCATTTTCAGGGTCAGCCGCTCAAAGGAGGCAAACGGCTCAGCGCTGTTCGGTTCGCTGAGGGCGACCTGGCGCAATTCCAGGGTCCAGGTGAACAGGTTCAGGGAAAGGTCGCCGAGACTCAGGGTCCGTCCGGTGTTTTCCTGCAGCCAGCCGCCGCCGTAATGACGCACCAGCGGCGGCAGGGTCAGGGGCAGGAGCAACATCAGCAGTAACAGGGTCAGAACGGACGCCAGAGTAATTTTCTGCCAACGTTTCATACTTAGGCTCCCGTCGGGTTGCCGCCGAAAAGTTCCCCATAGGTTGCCTGATAGACGGCCAGGTCATCCTTGGAGAAACAGACGAAGGTCACCTGGTTGAGGGTGGTTTCACCCTGGAGAAAATGCTGCACTTCCTGCAGGGCGATGCGGCAGGCCCGTTCGATGGGAAAGCGGTAGACACCGGTGCTGATGGAGGGGAAGGCGATGCTGGTCAACTGATGCTCATGGGCTAGGGCCAGACTGTTGCGGTAGCAGTTGGCCAACAGCGCGTCTTCGTTTTGCTTCCCCCCATGCCAGACCGGCCCCACCGTATGGATGACATACCGGGCCGGCAGGTTGTAGCCCTCGGTGATACGGGCTTCACCGGTGGGGCAGCCCCCCAGGGTGCGACAGACCTCCAGCAGCTGAGGTCCGGCGGCCCGGTGAATGGCGCCATCGACGCCCCCGCCGCCGAGCAGGCTGGAATTGGCGGCATTGACAATGGCATCCACCGGTTGGCGGGTGATGTCTCCCTGGACGATTTCGATACGCGCTGCGTGCATGACAGGCCTCCACCATAGATTTTACCGAAAGGTCTTATGACTATAAGATTAACCCAATGAGCTAAATCTGCAAAGAATTTCGGCAACCTTTGCGAGCGGTGCCGAAATTCTGCTGCCGGCAACGGCAGGAAATTCGCGGTCGGAACGTCTGTTTCAGGGAGGTCGTGTTATTGGGGGTAGATAGATGAAATCAGTGGCTGTTTTGGCGGCGGAAAGGCGTGTCGGATGGTCGGTGTATTTGCCGTGATCCGGTCCCTCTGGACTGGACCCCGACGGCCAATCGCCGGTTGAGGTTGAAGATTCAGTCCTCCATCAGCAAAATGGCCTCGGCCACCTCGCGCAGGGGCTTGCGTTTGTCCATGGCGATCTTCTGCATACGGCGGTAGGCCTCGGGTTCGCTCAGACCCTGTTTGATCAGTATGCCCTTGGCCCGTTCGATCCGTTTGCGCGATTCAATGGTTTCTTTGAGGTGAGCCACCTCCTCGCGCAGATGAGACACTTCGATGAACTGATGAATGGTCAGATCGACGGCGGCATGCAGCTGCGCATCGCGAAAAGGTTTGAGGACATAGCTCATGACGCCGACTTCCCGGGCCTTGGCGATGATTTCCGGATCTTCGGTGGCGGTGAGCAGTACGATGGGTACCGCCAGGATATTGCTTATATTTTCAACAGCAGTGATTCCCTCTATAACAGGGCACGGGATGTCCATGACTATCAGCAGGGATTTGTGCTGTCTGGCGAGAGCGACCGCCTGGGTTCCCGTTTCCGCTTCAATAACAGAGCCAAAGCCACAATTTTCAAGTACTTTTCCAACTTGACAACGAATCTTCGGATCGCGGTCCACCACCATGGCAGTTTTCATTGAAAGATCCTCCGGAATAAAACCTCAGCTGTTTGACGAACGCTGGATACAGCAATTGCATAAGTGATGCCGCGAATTTTTACTGAGCCGGGGAAAGGCGGAGGGATTAAAAGAGGAAGGGGAGAAACATCTTGCTGGTTTTTCGATACTCATCGTAAGCCGGGCCGAAAAAGGCCCGGTTTTCCCGTTCTTCAATCAGCGCCGCGACCAGCAGGAACACCGTCGACAGCAGGACCGCAAGCAGGCCGGCCGGGCTGAAATGTTTGCAGAAGGCGCCCCAGGCCAGCAGCAGCAGGGAACTGTACATGGGATGCCGGATATGGCGGTAGATCCCCGAGGTTACCAGGTGTTGCGTGTTTTCAAAGGAGAAGTTTTCCGGTGCCTGGGCACGCTGTTCCGACCCCCCGGCGGTTCTGAGCCAATGGAGTCCCTGCAGGACGAACAGAATGGAGGTGGCCAGCAGCAGCCAGGAGATGAGCTGATGGGGGGCGTGCCAGTGATCGAACCAGACCGGATAATTGAGCAACAGCAGAAACAGAATGCCCTCGAAGGCAAAAAACCGGTAAAAGCCATGACATCTCGGATTCTGCAACGGTTTCCAGGAAATCCGCAGCAGGAGCAGGGAAATGAGTAGAAACAGCAGGCTTCTGATGGTGGAAAAGGGGAGCATGGGTCAAGGTTTCCGATCTGCGGGCTTTTATTCCAAAGAGGAATGATGCTGTTTTTCCACGGGATGTTTCAGCAGGCGGTGCTTGATGCGTTCGGTGAGCCACCAGACCAGGGCGACGACCAGGGGGACCGAGCAGGCCAGCACCACACTTTTCTTCAGATGCCAGGCCTCCAGGGGCAAGCCGCTGAGGATATAGCTGACCAGGCCGACCATATAGTAACTGATGGCGGCGACGGACAGACCTTCCACCGTTTCCTGCAAGCGAAACTGCAGCCGGCCGCGGCGATCCATGGAGGCCAGCAGCCCCTTGTTCTGTTCCTGCATGGTCAGATTGACCCGGGTACGCAGCAGGTCGCCGGCACGTTCGATGCGCCGGGATAGATCCTCCAGCCGGTTCTGCACCGCTTCACAGGTACGCAGGGCCGGCACCAGCCGTCGGCTGAGAAATTCATTGACCGACATGTGCTCTTCCACCTCGACCTCGCGGATATTCTGCAACCGGCTCAGGACCAGATCATGGTAGGCGCGGGTGGCGGAAAAACGGTAGTTGGTCTCCGAGCGGTAGCTTTCCAGGCGCGCTGCCAATTGGGACAGGCGGTGGAGCAGATCCCGTTCCTCGGAGGAACTGTCCAGGGTGGAGAGACTGGCCAGCATGCTGGACAGTTCGCTGTCCATTTCACTCAGTTCCGGGGCGATGCGTTTGGCGATGGGCAGGGAGAGCTGGGCCAGCAGGCGATAGGTCTCCAGTTCAATGACCCGCTGTACCAGGCGACCCATCTGGTAATCGTCGATGTCGAGATTGCGGATGTAAAACCGGCCGAAACCGTCGCCGTGCAGTTTGAAGGCCGTGCAGAGCTGGGCCTTGCCGTTTTTCGGGCAACTGATGACCAGCCGCTGTCCCTCGAAAAAACGGTTGAGCCGGTCATTGTCGCAGAGCCCCTCTCCCCCCTCGACCACCAGATGGAAAGCGGCGATGGCCTTGCCGGGCAGACAGCTGAGCCAGTCGGCGGGAAGCAGCTGCAGCACGGGGTCGCTGAAGGGATCGGCTCCGTTCTGATAGGGAGCCAGAAAGGTGAAGGCGTAAAATTCCATGTGCCGTTCCCAGCGCACCGTGAACTGGCCCAGATCCTGGATAAAAGAGACCGTTTCGGGCGCCGGTTGGTTGACGCTGTAACGGCGGCAGAGATCACAGAGCAGCTCGAACGCCTTCTTCATTTCCTTTTCTTCGGCGCGGAAAGCGACATGGGACAGTTTCTGCGGCGTCGAAACCAGATGAAAAGGACGGGCGTGAAGCTCGTCGTACAGGGCATCCCTGAGCGGGTGGGTCGAGAAGGGCAGGCAGAAAAATTCCGACATGGTTCGAGCATCCTTGCGGCTGGGCCGGATAAATATGAAAGGTAACACTTACTGCTTTGGCAGCCTATGAAAGAATACCAATTCCGTCAAATCTTTTTTGCGGGGTTGGGTGATTGGATTCATTCTCTGGGAACTACGAAATACGCGAAGCACGCGAAAAAATCCTGACTCATCGTTTATCTGCCTGGTTCCCCTTTTTCACCTTTGCGGCTTGAGTGAGCAAAGCGAACGGGCGTGAGGCCGTTTTTGGTCTGGTATTCTGAGAAGTCAACAGGTTGCCAGTGTCTTCCCCTGGTTTTACGGAGAGCTTATATCGAACACCGTCAGTTCCGGCGGGGAGAGGATGCGCATGGGCGGACCCCAGGTGCCGGTGCCGCGACTGGTGTAGAGGTGGCCGCCGCCGTCCAGGGGATAGAGTCCGTCCTGCAGCGGATACTTCAGGCCGGTGAGGTAATTGAAGGGGAAAATCTGCCCGCGATGCGCATGTCCTGACAGTTGCAGGTCGAAGCGACCCTGTGCGGCCGAATCGATCCGGGGGCGGTGCTTGAGCAGGATCGTGAACAGGGTGCGCGGAACCTTCTCCAGCAGCGCTACCTCGTTGCTCGGTTGGCGGGTGGCCGGATCATCCACACCGACCACGGTCAATTGGTCGCTCAGCTGGGTCGAGCCGTTGCGCAGAACCCGGAACCCACTTGAGCGAAGAAACTCCAGGCCCTGCTCCAGGCCCGCATAGACCTCGTGATTGCCGGTCACGGCCAGTTTTCCCAGCGGTGGAGTTATCTGCCGCCACAAAGAACTCAGTTCATTGAGATGATTGAGCTGGGCGTCCACCACATCCCCAGTCGCCACCAGCAGGTCCGGTTGCAACTCCCGCAGGCGGGCAACGATCGGCGCCAGGGCTTCCTCCCGGTGCAGCAGTCCCAGATGCAGGTCCGACACCTGCACGATCCGGATTTTGCTGCCGGCCGGCAGCTTGTCCGTGGTCAGGTTTACCCGTTCCACCCGCAGCTCCCCCGCCTCCTGAATCCCGTAAAGACCGGTCGCCAGGGTAATGACCACGATCACTCCCGCCGCCAGACCGCCATGCAGGGAGAGTTTTGCCGCCAGCGGCCAGATCTTGCCGAGCAGCCAGAACAGCAATTCCCAGCCAGCCAGCAGCAGACAGAGGCTGAATGCGATAAAGACAAACCCCATCCAACTGTAACCGACCCAGGCCACCGCCCGCGCCGGCAGCTCGTATCCGCCGCGATCGAGCTGTCGGACCAGAAGCGGTGCCAGGATCATCAGGCCCATCCACAGCCAGTTCAGCGTTGGCAGCAGCGGGTGCCCGGCCAACAGCGGATGAATGCCCCAGAAGACCAGCAGGTGCATGGCCGAATAGATGGTGAGAAAAATAAGTGCAAACCAGAGCATGGGAAATACCAGTGAACGTCAAGGGGTCGGCGGCGTTCCGCAGATCAGATGTTCTTTTATTTAATCATTTTAACGCCTCTAGGGCCCTGTCAAGATCCAGATAAAATTTCGGAGGCAGATTGCAACCCGTGCTCTGGCTCAATTCCATCTGCAGAATATCCATGAGATATCTCGCGTTCTCGTCATAGGCATGACGATCCATCTCTCCCCATGCCTTTGCCTGCTCCCTAGCCAGTTCGTTGGTGGTGAAATTTTTCAATTGATACTGCGTATCGGTAAATAGTCTTTTCAAGTCCGGATTCGCCAGAACATCCAGCTCGTGGGTTTTTTCGTGAATGCGCAATCCCTCCCTGTCCCACATGCACAGCGGCATGGTCGCGCACCCTCTGCAAAGATTGGGCAGCACCGTCTTACCCGTGTGAATATCGTAGCCGCCGGCATTTTCTTTCAGGAATTTCTCGTCCTGGATGTCCAGGTCCGGGTAGCGCTCATTTAGGTCGAGATTCACCTTCGAAAGAAGATCCTCCACGCTCTCGGCGCTCTTTGACTTGGCCTCAAACTTGTCGCGTAGTTCGATGGCCCAGAGCACCTTGGCAAGCAGCGCCTCCAGTTGGTCGCAGCGCGGTTTCTTTGGGCATAATTCGATATTCAGCGTCACCGTCGAGCCTTTACCGCAGTGCGGCGTGCCGCCGAAGTCACCCCCCACCCGCTCTTGCACGGTCAGCTTGTCGTCTTCGATGTCCATCTCGAAATCCACGTTCAACAGATAGATATCCGCGCCAAAACACCCCTGGCCGCGACTCCTGCTGTTATTGACGGTCGAGAAAATCATATCCGGCGTCTCGATCTTGAACATGATCCCGTCATCTTCGGGCGTTCCGCCGATCGTCCAATCATGTATTGCCGGGTATGTGTCCTCACCGGCAAGGCGGTATAAACCATATGGCTCCCACTTCTTGCAGGCCTTCCAGTTGTTGCCGACAATTTCGACGCATTCCTTGCCGCTGAAAGCCGGCGCATGGATTTTCTGGGAAATGGTTTTGATCCCGTAGTCCAGCTTGTCCGTAAAATTGCCGGTCTTCGGATCGTAATATTCCGTGGTGATCAGGTAACCGACGAATTCCTCCTTGATGGTATATTGCAGGGTCTTAAAGACCCCGCCATCGTAAGGCGTTTCCGACGGAAGCTTTTGATTGCTGCCCCGCACCTCGATGCTGCCGTGCAACTTACGGGCGCTGAGAAAAGGTACAAGCTGCTGCACTCTGGGGTCCTTATAACCGGCGAAAGCGATTTTTTGCCGCTCATAAGAGCTGTTTATCGCCTGTATTTCGAGGTTGATTTCCTCATCGGGAGTCTTGCCGCGTCCCGGCGGTATGGCGGGAACAATGCCGCTCAACCGTTGCAGCTGGGTCGACAGCTCCCCAAGCTCCGTAGCAATGTCCATCAACCGGCCCAGGTCCGTCGCCTGCGCCGCCTCGTTCTGCAATTGGTCAATACGTTGCTGGATGTCGGCGAGGCTATCTTCGGCTAAGGCCACAGGTGCGGGCAGAAGCACTCCTAAAAGAAGGAGAACAGTGGCATATCGCTGAAAAATAGTTCGTAAATTCATGGATTCCCTTCCTTGAAAGGGTTTGTTTTCATTCCGAACGTCCCCTTTTGGTAATAGGGTTTGGCCCTCTGGGGAAATAGCTTAAAGCAATAAAGCACCAACGTCCCGTCCGGGGTCCCCCAATAGC
>JARRKW010000035.1:0-9763 GCA_037387645.1 Desulfuromonadaceae bacterium | reverse complement strand
GCCGATGCCCTCAAGCTCAATACGGCCCTGCGGAAGCAGGTTTACAGCAAAGCGGTATTGAAAGGTCTGCAGGAGCCGATCCTGATGCTGCTCATCGCCAGCGGTCTGTATGTCGCTCTGGTGCTGTGGCAGCTGGCGTTACCCGAAGTCATGGTGTTGGTATTTCTCCTGGCCCGATTACTCAGTCAGCTCGGCAAGGTGCAGCGCCAGCATCAGGAGATGGCCGCCTGTGAAAGCGCCTACTGGTCGCTGCAGGCCAAAATTGATGAGGCATTGGAGCAGCGGGAACCCATGGTGGGGCAGGAGGTCGTGACCCTGCGGCGGGAAATTCGTTTCGATCGGGTCGGTTTCCGCTATGCCGAGAAACCCATTCTGCATGAGGTTTCCCTGACCGTACCGGTGGGTTCCATGGTTTCGGTCATCGGTCCTTCCGGTGCCGGCAAGACCACCCTGGTCGATCTGGTCATCGGCCTGCTGCAGCCGCAGGAGGGGGCGATTTTTATTGACGATCATCCCCTGGCCACTATCGATATGCAGTGTTGGCGCCGACAGATCGGTTATGTGCCGCAGGATACGGTCCTGCTGCACGATACCATTCTGGCCAATATTACCCTGGGCGATCCGGAGTTGGGCGAGGAGGATGCCCGGGAAGCGCTACGGGCCGCCGGGGCCTGGGAATTTGTCAGTGCCACTGTCGATGGCATGCTGACCGTGGTCGGTGAGCGCGGGGCCAAGCTGTCCGGGGGCCAGCGTCAGCGCATCGCCATCGCCCGGGCGCTGGCCCACCGTCCGACGCTGCTGATTCTGGATGAAGCCACCAGTGCGTTGGATCCCGAGAGTGAACAGGCCATCTGCCAGACCCTGCTGGGTTTGCGCGGCCGGGTTACCATGCTGGCGATTTCTCATCAGCCGGCCTTGGTCGAAGTGGCGGACCATGTTTATCGGCTGGAAGGCGGGAAGATGCGGGCGGATCGGGCCGGGGTCGAACGAGGAGCTGCGGACGGATGCTAAGAGCGGCCTTGGGGCTGAGCCTGTCATGGCTGTTGCTGGTTGCAGCTGCCGTTGGGGCCATGGATTTTACCTCGCTCGATGCTCGTATGGCTCGGGGCGATGTGGCTGCTCCCCTGCAGCGCTTACAGCAATGGTGCGATACGAACCCTGCCAGTTGCGCTATCCTCTGGCGCATGGCGCAGTGCTACTATGAAATGGCCCGGGGTGCAGAAGATGATGCGCAAAAGGATAAGCTGCTCCGCCAGGCGGAGCAGCTGGCGCGTCAGGCCGTCACGGTAGCTCCCAATAACGATGAAGGCTACAAATGGCTGGCCATTGTGTTGGGGGCGCGGGCCGCTGATTGCTCCATCGGCGACCAGGTCAGGTTGTCGCGGGAAGTCAGGGAGAATGTCGAGAAAGCCCTGGTCCTCGAACCCGACGACGATATTTCCCTGCTGGTACTCAGCCGCTGGCATTACAAGGTGGCTTCTCTCGGGATCTGGTCCCGAGCCCTGGTGCGGATTGTCTACGGGGGACTGCCCGATGCGTCGCTGGAACAGGCCGAGGTCTTGCTGTTGCGGGCCATTGCTCAACATGACCGGATTGCCCATCGCTATGCCCTGGCCAAGGTCTACAAACGCATGGGGCGCGACGAAGCCGCTCAAGAGCAGCTTCAAAAAGCTCTGCTGCTGCCGGTCACCTTTCCCGAAGAAGCTGAAGATCTGGAGAAGGCGCAGGCCAAGCTGGAATATTGGTCATGACAGGGGCAGGGAATCTTTTCCGCTGATGGGTAGCCGGATGAAAAACCGGGTTTCTCCCTGCTCCGAGCTGAACCCGACCTTGCCGCCCAGATAGCGTTCACCGAACAGTTTCATGCTGTAGGTGCCGATCCCGCGTCCGGAGGAACTTTTGGTGCTGAAGGATCGTTTGAAGATGCTGAGTTGCACCTCCTTCGGTATTTCCCCTCGATTAATGACAACGATGGTTACGGCGGCCTCGTCAATCAATAACCTGAGGCGTACCGTTTCCCCGGCGGCGGAAGCTTCCAGGGCGTTCAAAACCATATTTCCCACCACCCGGCGCAACATGGGGCCGTCGGTCCGGATGACATAATCCGGCACATCTTCCAGTACCAGGTTTCGATTCGGAGTCCGGATGGGGCTGCCGTAGAGGTGGCAAACCTCTTCCGGAGATTTCTTCCAGTAAATTGTCGGAGAGCTCAACCAGCAGCTGTTTGAATTCGAGACATTCCCCGTCCATCTCCATCCCAGTTTCAACCAGATGTTTGGCAATGCCGTTGATGCCCCCGATCATGTTGAGGATGTCGTGAAAGAAGGTGCGTTCCAGCACTTTTCGGCGTTTTTCCGAACTGATGTCCTTGAGGGCGACGACGGTAAAGGAAGTTTCCTCGATTTGCAACGGCGTCACCTGAATGGCCAGATCCAGGGCGCCCGTGCCATTGAGGGAATGAACCAGCCGGCATTCTCCCTCCTTCTGTTGACCGCTTTTCTGACTGGCCAGAATGGTCAGAACCGCTCCGCAGGCGGCACAGGCTTCCGCGGTTCCGCAGCCGTGCGGACCTTCTTCACTATGGATACAATGCAGGGCCTCTCCGGGGCGCATGCCGGTAAGTTGGGAGAGATCCATGCCGAGGGCTTTCAGCAGCAGGTCGTTTGCCACGACGATCTGCCGTTGTTCATTCAGGACCAGCATCATGTCGGGCAGGGTATTGAGAATATCGACAATGAAGGGAGCGTTCAGCAGGGCCTGCTGCTGTCGGGCCAGTTGGTTCTTGGTGTCTCTTTGGGGCGATGCGAAACAGGTCTGTTTGGACATGTTTTCACCTGGGAAAATGGATTGACGTTGGCGTTTCCCTCCGTGCTGGGGTGGGGCGTTGCCGAATTTTTGCCTGCAATGGTTGGTTGCCATGGCTGTGGAATGCTCACTGCGGCACCGGTGCTCCGCAGTGGTTCTGCTACCGGGGGTTGGTCATGTCGGGTTCGGTTGCCGGATCCGGGAACAACGCTTCCAGGCCGGGTCGGTCGGTTCGTTCGTTGGGTCGGTAGAGGTAGCCCGACAGCCGAGCATAATTGTTCAGATCGGAGTGCCACAGATAGGTGATTTCAAAATTCTCGTCGCCATGCTGAAAACGCACCCTGAGCACATCGGCTTGATCCGGACCGCAGGTGTGCTCGATTCTGCCGACGCCGCGGATGGTTTCCTCCCCGATCAACCGGGTGACCAGAAGCCGGTCCGGCCGACCTTCGAAAATGACCCTGCCGCTGTAGGGGTGGGCACTGTCGAGGTCACGACCGACGGCAAGATAGTTTCCGGACAGAAAATCATAGAAAAATTCATGACTTTCCATCTCTCCGGCGGCGGCCGAGAAAGCCATGCCAGCGAGCAGTCCGAGGAGAAGGAGAGGGGATTTCGTCATCATCACCCCATCATAAGGAAGACAAAATATTGCTTTGAACCAAAGGTCGAAGGAATGTTGCTGGGCTCTTAATCTGTTGTATTGAATTTATCATAACAGAGAGAACCCCGCCGACGCCAGAAATGATTCAATCTAAAAACGGCCCTTGCGGTCTCCTCAGCGGCCAATTTCCCTGTCGAGAAAGGATGGGGGACTGCCCTTGACGGATTGGCGCATGTTCTCCCCGCCTTAATGCCCGTGCTGTTCTCAAGGGGCTATGCCGGAAGTTGCGGGACCGGGTTCGGTTATGCGCCATCGGCCAGTCGTTTGGACAGGTCGGTCAGTTTTCTGTCGGGTGGAAGCTGCTGTTTCTTCTGGTTCAACCAGCCAAAGACGTCTTCCATGCGGATGGGTTTCGTGAAGATTTTGCAGCCGAGGGCTTCGGCTTTTTCACGTTCGGCTTGACGCAAGGATCCGGACATGACCGCCTTGTGGGTTGCCGCGCCCTTGCATCCCCGAGAAACCTGGGCTTCGATAAATTCAAGGCCGGTCATTTTGGGCATATCGTTGTCGGTCAGTAAAAAATCACCACAGGGATGTTCGTGGGGGCAGGTGCCGGCCGGATTTGAGTAGACGGGGCAGATGGTCGGGTCGGGGGCATGGACGACCTCATAGCCCTTTTGTTCCAGCAGCAGGACCAGGCAGAACCGGGAAGACTCGTTGTCTTCCAGAAGGATAATTCGTGGTTTCATAGTTCCTCCCAGCAGGCAGGCAAAAGTTGCTATATATGTCCATTATAGCAGTTGCTGTTCGCCTGGCCACCGTTTGAAGCGTAAATTATTCATGAGTTTTTTCTGCAAAAACCGAAATCGCAATGCCGCAAAAGGACGGGTACGTGAATTTGCGGCATTAACAGATCAACCCGGATTCCGGTACGTATGCTGGTCGCATGGAAAAGGTGGTTTCTTTGCTGCCTGACGTCGTCTCTGGGGGGCTGTCCGGATGGTATTGGCGGCGCGAATCCAGCCTGCGGGTTTGAGCAAGGAAGGAACGGGGAAGGTCCGGTTTATGTGCCAAGGAGGCTGACCATGGCTAATTGATCGAACCCAGGGATGTATCACAGTCGTCGCCGCGTCGGCTCCGGCTTTCACTGGAGCCGACGCGGACCGAACCAACTTAAGCTTTTTTTGTCTTTCTACAGGCGCAGGCGATTCCGGCCAGCCCGAAGCCGAGCAGCATTATGCTGGAAGGTTCGGGAACCGCTGCTGGATTGGCACCATCCAGCTGGATCTGATAATCGAAAGGCCCGACTGTGCCGCTGGCAAAATCCCATACGGCGACGGAATAGATGCCGGTGGCTGAAATGGCGAAGCCGGACAGTTGCGGATCGGCGAAAGGGCCTTCATAGCCGGGAAGTTCGACAATCTCGTCATCCGCCTCAGCGCTATAGGCTGGCAACGTACTCGTGTCGCTTTGCATGCCAAGATACAGATAGAAGGCCGGATCGAGGTTGGCATCCAGCCGATTGACCGTCAGGGTGATCACGTCGCCGGCATCGGCATGGAAAAACCACCAGTCGCTCCCCGTTTCAAATGGATCGGATATGGATCCATAGGCGGTTATGCCGTCGAACAGTTCCCCCTCATAGGTGATTGCCACCGCATTGGCGGAGCTGGCAAATCCACCCGCGACGACCCCGCAAAGCAACAGTGCAAAAAAGAACCTTTTCATTTCAGCTACCTCCGAGTGTGAAAGCAATTAGAGGAAAAACATTAGAAAATACTTATGCAAAACCGGAACCATGTTTATATGTATTTGATTTTATTTAAAAAACATTCTATTGGAGTGGTTTTCTTTGGGTTGAGTGTAAATAAATTCGACGTTATTTTTGGTGTTTTTTCGGGAAGTTTTACTTGTTGTCCCATTTGGTTCTTTGTCGCAACGTTCCTTCTTGTCGGTCAGGTGTTTGCTGGTGTTTCAATCACCGGTTGATTCCGGAATCGTTTGGTGCGGTTTTGAAATAACCTGACGCTGCCTACAATGTGACCGGAATGCCTATTAAATATGCACCGCCATAACGGATAATGTTGTAAGTTGTTGAATTTGTATGAAATTTTGACTGGCACGGCCATTGCTAAATGTCTTCTGGAGATCCGCAAACCTATCTAGAACACAGACGCTGACGTCTTCATGGAGGTGCAAAAATGCCTGGTCGTATGAAACAAATTCTGATTCTTTTAACCCTGATATTACTGGTTGCCGTGGTTCCGGCGTTTGCCGCCGAGGGACCGGATACCGGCGATACTGCCTGGATGCTTGTTTCATCGGCTTTGGTTTTGGTTATGCTGCCGGGGCTGGCTCTTTTTTACGGCGGCATGGTTCGGTCCAAAAACGTCCTGTCGACCACCATGCACACCTTTGCCGCCATGGCCATTATGGGGGTGCAGTGGGTAGTGGTTGGCTATTCCCTGGCCTTCGGCGGTTCCGGCTCCTTTGTCGGCAGTCTGGATAATATTTTTCTCAACGGCATTACCCCGGAAACCTTGAGCGGGACCATCCCCACCTATGTTTTCGTCATGTTCCAGGGCATGTTCGCCATTATCACCCCGGCGCTGATTTCCGGCGCCATTGCCGAGCGCATGAAGTTTTCCACCTACTGTGTCTTTATTCTGCTGTGGGGAACGTTGGTGTATGATCCGATCGCCCATTGGGTCTGGGGCGAGGGCGGTTGGTTGCTCAAGGATGGCGCCCTCGATTTTGCCGGGGGTACCGTGGTCCATTTCTCTTCCGGGATTACCGCCCTGGTGTTGGCTTTGGTGCTGGGCAAGCGGCGGGGCTATCCCCATGAACGCATGATGCCCCACAATCTGCCCATGACTTTGCTGGGGGCCGGTCTGCTCTGGTTCGGCTGGTTCGGTTTCAACGCCGGCAGTGCCCTTTCCTCCGGCAGCAGCGCGGCCCTGGCCTTTACCACCACCCAGACGGCTGCGGCTGCGGGAGCCCTTTCCTGGATGATCGCCGAATGGTTGCATGCCGGTAAGCCCAGCGCCCTGGGCGCCGCTTCCGGTGTCGTGGCTGGTCTGGTGGTCATTACTCCGGCGGCTGGTTTTGTGACTCCGGCCTGGGCTCTGTTCATGGGGTTGACCGCCGGCTTGGTTTGCTACGGCGGGGTGCTGCTCAAGCATAAGGTCGGTTATGATGATTCCCTTGACGCTTTCGGCGTACACGGTATCGGTGGTGCCTGGGGGGCGATTGCCACGGGTATTTTTGCCAGTGTTGGAGCGACCGGCCTGCTGGCCGGCAACCTTCATCAGCTCTGGGTGCAGGTGGTCGGTTTGCTGGCTGCCGGCGCTTATGCGGTTATTGTGACCCTGATCATTGTTGCGGTGTTGAAGGCCACCATGGGGCTGCGGGTGGATGACGAGGATGAATTCAAGGGTCTGGATCAGACCGCGCATTCGGAGACCGGATACACTTTCTGATCCCACTGTGGTAACCGGTTGGCGGTATCGGGGGATCGGTTGATCTGACCAGGTTTTCCCCTGGCTTATCGGTTGTGGCGGTGTGAGCGGCTTGGATTTGTGGCAAAATGCGGCGCCCGGAAATGGGCGCCGCATTTTGTGTAGAATATCAACACGGGTTGAGTAGTGCTGCCCGGGAGTTTTTTGTCGTTTTATGCCCGGGTTGTGCCCTGGGGTCGTGCCGTTTTGTATGTAAAAATTGTTTGAATTAAGCAGGTTAGGACCGTTGTCTGGTTTCGTTTGAGGTCTGTGTCCGGTCTGGCATTTAAATTGCTATTATAGTAAAGGCTGTCCGAAATCCACTGGTTGGATTGAGTAGCGCACAAATGACCTATTGAGGAGATTACCGTCTATGTGTCGCATTGGAGCTATAAAAAGTCTGAATTATGTTCATCCCAGCAAGGCCCTGCATTTGATGCAGTCGCAGCAGAAGGGGCATGACAATTCCGGTTTCGCCATGGTCATGCACGACCTCGGCGGCCTGTTCGAGGCCTATAAGCATTTGCCGACCCTGTCGTTGGCCTGCACGGACGAGGGCGTGAAAATCGCCGAGGACATGTTGCACGCCGCCGGTTTTCAACGGGTGATGCAATGGGTGCCGGAAACCAATCCGTTGCCGGGACTGGATATCAACGCCATGCCCAACTACGTCTTTCAAACCTACGACTATCCGAAGCACTATAAAAAGGAAGACAAGATAGCCAAGGAGGATCTGCTGCTGGATATGCGCCTGAAGTTGCGCAAAGCACTGGAGAAGGACGATCAGGGCTATGTCTATTCCTTCTGGCCGGATGTGGTGACCCTGAAGGAAATCGGTGATCCCAAGGACATCGGCACCTATTTCAATCTGTGGGAGCCGAACGACAAATTCACGGCCAAGGTGATTACCGCCCAGTGCCGTCAGAACACCAATTACGATATCGTCCGTTATGCCGCGCATCCCTTCTTTCTGCAGGGCTACACGGCCTTGGCCAATGGGGAAAACACCTTCTATCTGAAGAATGTCGAGCAGCAACGGAAACTGCATCGGGGCTATATCGGTTTTGAGTCCGATTCCCAATGTTTTCTGTACTCGCTGCACTATGTGCATCGTGAGCTCGGCTGGCCCCTGTCCTACTTTAAACATGTCATTACCCCGCTGCCCTTCGAGGACATCCGCGGGCGGGAAGAAAAAGATTCGTTGCTGGCCATTCGTCAGTCCCTGGCGCATCTGGAAATCAACGGACCCAACACCATCATTGGGGTTCTTCCCGACAATACCCTGTTCACCTGTTGTGATGCCAAGAAGCTGCGTCCGGTGGTGATCGGGCGCAATGCCGACACGGTGGTGATTTCGTCGGAGGTTTGCGGTATCAACGAAGTCCTTCCCGACCGTGACTGGGAGACGGATGTTTATCCCCATGAGCGTGAGACGGTGGTGATTGATCAAAACCTGGAGGTTCAGAGATGGAAACAGTAAAAGTCCAGGATGTCACGTCCAACGACCTGCCATGGATGCTTCGCTACGACGCCAGTCGTTGTACCCTGTGCGGGTCCTGCGTGGCGGCCTGTTCCTTCCGGGCCATTGAAGCCAAGGTCGAGCGCCGGCGCATGGTCTTTTCGGAAGGGGATTTCCCCGAACCGAAGCAGCGTTTTTCGGCCGTGCCGGTTATCCGCCAGGTCCGTAATATCAAGCATTACTGCCGTGGCTGTGGCATTTGTGAAAAGGTTTGCCCCAACGATGCCATCGCGCCGGCCCGTAATCCCGACAGCCGTCATCCCATCGTTACCCGTTGTCTGGCCGGGGATTCCATCAAGCGCGGCGGACGGAAAAATCTTGACTCGGGGGTCCGTACCCTGGATACCCTGCGGATCGGCCGTATCTCGCAGATGACCGACCCCAGTCTCGATGCCCAGCGCCATACCTTCGACCTGCTGGCGCCTTTCGGTCGCATCATGCCGCCGGGGAAACTGCCCTTTTCGGTCGGTGCCGACGGCAAACTGGCCCAAACCGGTCAGGCCCCGCCGGTGCGCTGGATCTACCCGGTGATCATCGGCGACATGTCCATCGGCGCCCTGTCCTGGCGCATGTGGGAAGCGGTCGCTCTGGCCACCGCCTACCTCAACGAGGAGTGCGGTCTGCCGGTGCGCATGTGTTCCGGCGAGGGCGGGGTGCCGGTACGCTTGCTCAAATCCAAATATCTGAAATACATGATTCTGCAGATCGCTTCCGGCCATTTCGGCTGGAACCGGATCATCAAGGCCATGCCGCATATGGTCGAGGATCCGGCCGGCATCCTGATCAAGATCGGTCAGGGCGCCAAGCCCGGCGACGGCGGTCTGCTCATGGCGCAGAAGGTGGCCGAGCACATTCAGGCCATCCGCGGGGTGCCCAAGGCTGACCTGCTCAGTCCGCCCAACCATCAGGGGCTCTATTCCATCGAGGAGAGCGTGCAGAAGATGTTCCTCTCCTTCAATGCCGCCTTCAAGTTCCGGGTGCCGGTGGCCATCAAGGTCGCGGCCAGCGCCACCAGCGTTTCGGTGTTCAATAACCTGGTGCGCGACCCCTACAATATTGTCGGCGGGTTCTTTCTCGATGGTATCGACGGTGGTACCGGGGCGGCCCATGAGGTTTCCCTCGACCACACCGGCCATCCCATTGTCTCCAAATTGCGCGACTGTTACCTGGCCGCCGTCTCCCAGGGGCGGCAGGGGCAGATTCCGCTGTGGGCGGCCGGCGGGCTTGGTCGTACCGGCGATCTGGCGGCGGATGCCTTCAAGATGATCGCCCTGGGGGCCAACGGCGTCTTCACCGGCAAGCTGATTCTGCAGATGGCCGGTTGCATCGGCAACGAGA
>JARRKW010000034.1:0-7602 GCA_037387645.1 Desulfuromonadaceae bacterium | reverse complement strand
CCCCATGCCCGCGGCTGGACGGCAGGG
The DNA here is from genome assembly GCA_037387645.1 of Desulfuromonadaceae bacterium. Lineage (GTDB taxonomy): Bacteria > Desulfobacterota > Desulfuromonadia > Desulfuromonadales > Trichloromonadaceae > Trichloromonas. Next base: position 7,575 of record JARRKW010000034.1, on the reverse strand, counting down.
TGAAAAAAACCAGCAGCAAAAGGCAGATAAGGTTGCGGAAAGATGGGTGACGAATCATGGCTCCAGCAGGTCGATGGGCGCCGAATCCGCCTCCAGCCGTCCGTCCTTGAGTTGGACCACGCGGCGGGCCAGGCCGATCACCTGGGGATCGTGGGAACTGAACAGAAAAGTTGTGCCCTTTTCCTCGTTCAGTCGGCGCATGAGTTTGAGCAGGTCTTCGCTGGTTTTGGAATCCAGGTTGGCGGTCGGTTCGTCCGCCAGGATCACCCGGGGCTCCGCGGCCATGGCGCGGGCCACGGCCACCCGCTGTTGTTGGCCGCCGGAGAGGTCGTTGGGACGGCGGTTTTCCAGGCCGCCGATGCCGAGATCCTGAAACAGCGCTTCAATACGGCGGCGGCGCGTCGGCTTGGGGACCTTTTGCAACATCAGGATGAATTCGGCGTTTTCCGCCGCGGTCATGACCGGTATCAGGTTGTAGGATTGGAAAATGAAGCCGATATGACGCAAACGGAAGTCGGCCAGATCCCGCACGCTGCTGTCGCTGACGTGGCGTCCATCGATCAGGACGGTTCCCTGGGTCGGCTGATCGAGACAACCGATGAGATTGAGCAGGGTGGTTTTGCCGCTGCCGGAAGGCCCGGCAAAGACGGTGAACTCCCCGGCCGCGACCGCCAGGGAAACGGCGTCGAGGGCGGTTACCCGCTGGTTGCCCAGGGGATAGATTTTGCTGACATTCTGTAATTCGATCAGGGGCATCGAAACTCCGTGGTGTAAGGACTGAAGGTTTGGTGCGCCCTCAGCCTGTTTTTCTCATGGCCTCCGCCGGGGCGATGCGGGCGGCTTTAACGGCCGGATAGATGGAGGCCAGCAGGCAGAGCAGAATAACATAGCAGCCGATTTGCAGCATCCAGGGGAAATCCCAGGCCGCCCGCATGATCGGGTCGAAAACGACACCGCCGAACTCCAGGTTCTCGGAAACCAGTTGGCGCAGATCGAGGCCGTGGCTGGCCAGATACCAGGTGGAGCAGCAGCCGAGCAGGGTGCCCGAGAGCATGGAGCCGATGCCGAGCAGCAGGGCTTCGGCCAGCACCATGGCGCCCAGGCGTATGGGCGAGGCCCCCAGGGCCAGGATCACGCCGAACTCCCGGATGCGTTCCATAACCGACATGAGCAGGGTATTGATCACGCCGATGGTAACAATCAGCAGAATAATGACAAAGATGAATTTCTGACTGGTGTAGTCCAATTGAATGGCGTCGGCGAGGTTGGGCATGGCCAGCTCCCATGGCGTTGGCTGCAACTCCGGGCGATCCGCACTGAGTTTCCGGATGGCCGGCAACAAGCGAGGCTCGTCATCGGCCCGGCTAAGAATGACGGCCAGTTCGTGGATTTCGTTGCCGATGCCGGCCATGGCGGCAGCGCGCTCCCGGCCGACCATGACCATGCCGCCGTCCACTTCCTTCAGTCCGGTTCGCAAAATGCCCCGCACCCGCAAGAGTTCACTGGTTAATTCACCGTTGCGGTTCTGGACGGTGACCACGAATTTGTTCCCCCGGCCAATTTTCAACTCCTTCAACAGGCGGGCGCCGACCAGAGCATCGCGACTGGACCGGGAAGAAAGGGTCTGGTCGGCGGGCAGGTTTTTCCAGAAGGGATTGATGCCCGACTCGGCAAGCGGATCGACCCCGAGCAGGACGATGCCGCGGCTTTCCCGACTCGATTGCGCCAGCCCCGGCAGGTAGATACGCGGCAACACCTGTTGCACCCCCTTCAGTTCGGCAATCTTTCGGCTCAAGCCCTCCTCCGGGAAACTCAGCTTTTCATCGCGGCTGCGGACGTAGTCATCCCGATAGACGGCAATGTGGCCGGAACCGGCACGAACGCCGCTGTCGACCATTTGCGCGTAAACCCCGAAAGACAGGTTATGAAAGGTTTGCAGCAGAAACAGGCTGAAGCCCATGGCCGTCAGGGTGATCAGGGTGCGACGGCGGTTGCGCCAGATATTTTTCCAGGCCAGTTTCAGTGTTTCCATAGAAATCCCATAGGTTTATTCGGATCGAGCGGCTGAAGCTTTGGTCTTCCCCCGGACTTTCCCCGGAACATTTCTACTCCTCCCGGATCGCCTCGATGGGCTGTAGCCGCGCCGCTCTCCGGGCCGGAAAATAACCGGCCACCAGGGAAACCAGCAGCAGGGCGGCGGCCGGAACGGTCACATTGGCCATGTCGAAAGTGGCACTCAAACGGGGCAGGATGGTGCCGCCGGCGTAGGTGACGGCCGACAGATAGGGGCTCAGATCGACGCCGACCTGTTCCATATAGAGGGTCATGGCCAGGCCCAGTACAACCCCGAAGGTCATGGACAGCACCCCCAGCGCCAGGGTTTCGAGCATGACCAGAAGTCGAATGGAGCGTGGCCGCATGCCCATGGCCATGAGGATGCCGAATTCCTGGGTTCGTTCCAGCACCGACATGAAAATGGTGTTGAGAATGCCCAGTCCGGTGGCGGCATAAAGAATGGCCACCAGGATCAGCCGTGATACGTTATAGCTGGCGATGACTTCCTGCATTTCCGGCAGCAACTGCCCCCAGGTGAGGATCTCCAGTTTCGTCGGCAGATCGGTTTTCAGGCGCGCTGCCAGGGGGGCGGCCTGCATGGGGTCGGCAATGGTGACGGCCAGTTCATGGATGCGTTTCGGCAGCACGGTCAGTTGTTGCAGCCAGGGCAGATTGACCAGAATCAGGGCATTGTCGCGGTTGCCGGCGCCGGTCTGGAAAATGCCGGCAACCCTGAGCAGATCGTTGCCGATGGAGCCGTCGGCGGCCTGGGTCAGGAAAACCAGGTCGTCACCCGGCCGGATGCCGAGTTTTTTCGCCAGCCCGGAGCCGATCAGGGCGCCGTTTTTATGGCCGGCATCGAGATAGCGACCGGTCACCAGGTGCTGCTGGAAGCTGGTCACCTGTTGTTCCTGCAGGGGGTGAACGCCGAGCAGTTCGGCCGGATAGGTATTTTCGGCATGGGCCACCAGACCGAAGGCCCGCAGGCGCGGGGAAGCGCCCCGTACCTCCGGCAGGGCGCGCAGTTGCCCGGCCAGGGTTGGGTCATCGGAAAAGTTTTTGAACATGTCCCGATCATCCTGATACCCCTGGGCGGAAATGACCAGATGCCCGTAGTACTGTTCGGTGGCGGAGGCCAGCATGTCGGCGAACATGCCGGAAAACACCCCCAGGGCCAGAATCAGCCGGGAGGAGGAAACCACCATGGCCGAGATGGTCCACAGGGTACGGCGGCTGTTGCGCCAGAGATTGCGGAAAGCCAGGTTGAGCAGCATGTTCAGCGGGCCTTCAGGGAACGCAGGGAGAAGAAGTTCGTCGGCAGTGCGACGTCGAACTCAATGTCCCGGTATTGCATGACTGTCTTTTCCTCGGGTTTGTCGACGGGGTGGACGGTCATGCGCAGGGGCAGGGTGCGGCCCGACACCGTTTGCACATCGTCAAAGACGATTTCCCGCACCAGGGTCATGGCTTCGTCAAAATACTGCACCCGCACCGGCAGTTTGTTGGTTTTTTCGATTTCATAAAGCAGCTTCCCCCAGACCACCGCCGCTTCCGGTTGCGGCAGGCATTCGATCAGCCAGCTCGATGCGGTTTCGTCCGTCAGGGTAAAGGTGTAATCCTGATCGACCTGGCTGCCCTTGACCAGATCGTCGTTGGTGATGTGGCTGCCCATCCAGGCGCCTCCCATCATGGATGGGGGGATTTTAATCACCCGGTCGACCTTGGGCAGGTAATTCCAGACTTCGTTGTCCACCTTGAGGGTGCTGACCCCCCGTTCCTTGGGAGGTTCGAGGATACGGGTCAGGAATCGGTCCCGCTCCAGCGACCAGGATTCCATCTCCAAGGAACGCTGCCAGTTCTCGGTGGCCACTTCCATCCGTACCAGGGCATGGGACGAATGTCCCCGGTACTGGACTTCCACCTGGCGAATCAACTCCTGTAGATTGAGTTCTGTAGCGAAGGCTGCGGGGCAGCCGGCGAGCCAGATGCCGAGACAAAGCAGAAGCAGGCGTTTCATGGCGATCCTTGTAAGACGGAGGGCTTATCGGTTAATTATACCTTATTTCCGGACAGCGGCGAAAAACCTGCTGTCCGCTGTTGGTTTCCATATCCTCGCCTTTCGCCGGAGACATTGCAAGTTTTTCCACCGCTGCCATGGCCCGCGGCGAAATACGCATGGGCCTATGGGCCGGCTCCGGGATATTTCCATTGGACCCGGGTGTTTGAGCGTTGTCTGCATTGACAGTCTGGATGGGCAGGTGTTAGTATTTCCTGTTTATTTGAAACGGTATTAATTCGCATTGTTTTCCAGTCCCGTGACATGATGCGAGTTGCTGACGCCCGGAGAGGTTTCTGCCATGGACCAAAAACTGCAAATGCTTCTCGCTACGGTTCGCAAACTGATCCGCCGCGGTGCTTACCCCAATCTGGCCAAAGTTCTCAGCAAATCCCATCCGGCCGATATTGCCCACCTGTTCCGTTATCTGGAGCTCAAAGAACAGCGCATTCTGTTCAATCTGCTCAGTAATGCGGAGGTGTCGGCCTATGTGCTGTCCGAGCTGGACCATGCCACCGGCGCGCAATTGCTGGAACAGATCGACAAGGAGACGATCACCGAAGTTCTGCAGGAGATGCCTTACGACGATGCCGTCGACATCATCCGCAACATGCCCGAAGAGCTGGCGGAAGAAGTTCTGCAGATCATGAAGGACGAGCACTCCGACGAGATCGAGGAGTTGCTCAAGTACGGCGAAGACACCGCCGGCGGCATCATGGCCACCGAGATTTTCTCCCTGAGCGAGGAGTTGTCGGTTCGGGAAGCCATCGAGGCCCTGCAGGGCGCTCAGGATGTGGAAATGGTTTTCTACATCTACGTGACCGATGAATACAACCATCTGGTGGGGGTGTTGTCCTTGCGGCAGTTGCTGACCGTGCCGCCTTCGGCTTCACTCAAGGACATCATGACCACCGACGTGATCAGTGTCCGCACCGATATCGACCAGGAAGAGGTGGCCCAACTGGTGGCCAAGTACAATATTCTGGCCATTCCCGTCGTCGACGAGGGGAATAAACTGATGGGGATCATCACCGTTGACGACGTCATCGACGTCATGCGCGAGGAGGCCACCGAGGATATCTATAAAATGGCCGGTTCCAGCAACGAGGAATTGCTGTATGGCTACCGGTCCTTCAAGATCGCCCGCTTGCGTCTGCCCTGGTTGCTCACCAACCTGTTCGGCGGGGTTGTCACCGGTTTTCTCATGTGGCTGTTCAAGGCCACCCTGGAGGAGGTCATCGCGCTGATTTCCTTCATCCCGGTTATTACCGGCATGGGGGGGAATGTCGGTGGCCAGTCGGCGACCATCATGGTGCGGGGTTTCGCCACCGGCCGCATCGATATGGATACCCTGCTCAAGGTGTTTCTCCGGGAGTTGCGGGTCGGATTGATCATGGGGGTGGTGTGCGGCTGTACCATCGGCGCCATCGCCTTTGGTTGGCATCACAACCCCTATCTCGGCCTGGTGGTGGGACTGGCCATGGTGACCGCGGTCACCGTGGCCGCGACCATGGGGGTGCTGGCGCCGGCCTTTTTCAAGCGCATCGGCGTCGATCCGGCCATTGCCTCCATTCCCTTCGTGCAGACGGCCAACGACATCACCGGCATCCTCATCTATTTCGGCACGGCCACCATGTTCCTGGCCTGGTTGCGATAGGGAAGCCCGATGCGGGAACTGCGTTCCGAAGCGATTGTCTTGCGCCATCTCGATTACGGCGAGGCCGATCGCATTGTTACCTTTTTTGCGCCGACCCATGGTCGCTTGCGCGGTTTTGCCCGTAATGCCCGCAGCAGTAAGCGCCGCTTCGCCGCCGCCCTCGAACCCTTTGCCAGCGCGGTTCTGGCCTGGTCGCCGGCCCGGCAGGAGGGGGGGCTGGTTTCCCTCAAGGAGGCGGAACTGCTCGATTTGCGCGCCGGCCTGCGGGCCGATCTGCCGGCCATTGCCCTGGCCGCCTATGGCTGCGAGTTGATCGAGGCCCTGTTCGCCGAGGAAGAAGCGCAGGAACAGCTCTATGCCCTGTTGCAGGCCTTTCTGGACCATCTGTCCGCCTGCGGCGGCAGCCCCCTGGCCCGTCTGCTGTTCGAGTTGCGCCTGCTCAACCTTTCCGGCTATATTCCCCATCTGTTGCACTGCGCCGTTTGCTTCGGTGGTCTGGCGGGTCCGGAGGTGCGGTTTGCCGCCGCCCAGGGGGGGAGTCTCTGCCCGGCCTGCGCCGGCGCGGGGTCGGCCGTGAACGTCAGTCTGTTGACCATCGGTTCGATCGCGCGGATTCTGCGTGGCGATCCCGGCAACTTTGCCACTATTCGGCTCAGTCCCCAGACCCTGGCGGAGGGGGAAGCTCTGGTGGCCAATACCCTGGGTTGCCATCTGTTGCGGCCCTTGCGTTCGGCTTCATTACTGACGGCGGCCATGGATCTGTCCGTCGCCGGGGGCATGGGCTAAATGGCGCTTTTGTGGGCGATTTCAACTTGACATGAGGCGAGAGGCGGGCTAAAGTTCCCGCTTTGAAGTGCTGTATGCTGTATGCAAATTAATCCGGGTTGGGCCGGTCGCTGCAAGCGGCTGTCGCTCAGCTGTTGCCTGGAGGTATCGTGACTTTTCAAGATCTCATTCTATCTTTGCAGAACTACTGGGCCCGGCAGGGGTGCATTATTCAACAGCCCTACGATGTGGAAAAGGGCGCCGGTACCTTCAATCCCGCCACTTTTGTGCGGGTGTTGGGACCCGAGCCCTGGTCGGTGGCCTATGTCGAGCCTTCCCGTCGTCCCACCGATGGCCGTTACGGGGAGAACCCCAACCGGCTGCAGCACTACTACCAGTTTCAAGTCATCCTCAAGCCCTCGCCCATGAACATCCTCGATCTTTACCTGGATTCGCTCAAGAGCTTCGGCATCGACCCCAAGGCGCACGATATTCGTTTTGTCGAGGACGATTGGGAGTCCCCGACCCTGGGGGCCTGGGGGCTGGGTTGGGAGGTCTGGCTGGACGGCATGGAAATTACCCAGTTCACCTATTTCCAGCAGGCCGGCGGTATCGACCTCAAGCCGGTTTCCGGCGAAATCACCTATGGCATTGAGCGCATCGCCATGTACCTGCAGGGGGTGGACAACGTCTATGACCTCGAATGGGTCAAGGGGGTCAAGTACGGGGATGTTCATCACCAGAGCGAGGTTGAGTTTTCAACCTACAACTTCGAAGAGGCCGATGTCGACATGCTGCTGCAGCTCTTCAACATGTACGAGAAGGAATGCATCCGTCTGGTGGAACGGGGGCTGGTTCTGCCCGCCTACGACTATGTCATGAAGTGTTCCCATTCTTTTAATATGCTGGACGCCCGCGGGGCGATTTCGGTAACCGAGCGCGCTTCCTATATCGGACGGGTGCGCAACGTGGCCCGGCTCTGCGCCGAAGGCTACCTGCAACTGCGCGAAAAACTCGGCTTCCCGCTGTTGAAAGGAGGCCG
>JARRKW010000033.1:0-9349 GCA_037387645.1 Desulfuromonadaceae bacterium | reverse complement strand
CAGTGCCACGCTCTAGCCTGCCAAATGGGCTATCAGGACCATTTCATGGGGGCGAAAGGGGCGCAAGTCTCCTTTATCGGCCATGGCATCGGGGTCGAGATCGATGAATTTCCCTTTATTGCCCGGGGGTTTACGGACGAACGACTGGAGGAGAACATGACCTTTGCCTTCGAGCCGAAGGCGGTTTTCCCCGGACTCGGAGCGGTCGGCATCGAAAACACCTTCCGGGTATCGAAAGATGGCCTCAAGCACCTCACCTTTTCCAACGAGGAACTGGTGATTCTGTAGCTGACAAACGGTTGCGTCGGGTTGTTCGCATACGCCCCCGAAACGGGCTGCATCCGTGTCTGGTATATCTGTTGGCCGGACACTCTATTTCAAATACAAGACGGCTACAGGGGGAACGATTTTGGGCTTGCTGTACCGGATTTTTTACTTTAAACTCGATATGGTAAATACCTATCGTATCTATTCATGAAAGAAGGAGAGACCCATGGGCGAACCTGGTACAACCAAATTTCAAATTGATTTGCGGCGGCATTTGCGGGAGGCGAACGAGGACCGGGATCTGACCCGTTTGATTTGTGAGATTGCCGAAGCTTCCAAGTATATTGTGCATTCGATTCGTACCGGGGATCTGGGTGTGGCCGGTACCTCCAACCTCTATGGTGAGGAGCAATTGGCCCTGGATGTCCTGTCCGATCGGATTTTACGCAAGCGGCTCACCTATTCCGGCGTGGTGGCGTCCATTGTTTCCGAGGAAAGCCCCGATATCATAAAAGTTTCCGACGACCACGAGGGCAAATACTCGGTCGCCTACGATCCCCTGGATGGATCCTCCCTGGTCGATGTCAACCTGGCGGTCGGTACCATCATTTCCATCTACAAAGGGGGCAACTGTCTGCAACCCGGGCGCAATCAGGTCGCGGCCATGTATATCCTTTACGGCCCCCGCAGCACCCTGGTCTATTCCACCGGGAGGGGGGTTTATGAGTTCGGTATGAATGCCCTGATGGAATATACCCTGATTCGGGAACACGTGACCATCGGCACCACCGGTGGTATCTACTCCCCCGGGGGACAACGTAACCAGTACAGTGAAGGGACGGAGAAATTTGTTTTGGATCTGGAAGCGCGCGGTTCCAAGCTTCGTTACAGCGGCGGATTTGTGCCGGACATCAACCAGGTGCTGATCAAGGGCAAGGGGGTTTTCATGTATCCCCATCTGAAAAATGCGCCGAAAGGCAAACTGCGGCTGTTGTTCGAGCTCAATCCCATGGCGTTTTTGATGGAACAGGCCGGTGGCGCCGCTTCCACCGGCAAGCAGCGGATTCTGGACCTGGAGCCGAACAGCATCGATGATCGGGCGCCCATTTTCATCGGTTGCAAAGAGGATGTGGCCCGGGCCGAGGAGTTCATCGCCAAATTCGGCTGATGCTCTTTTTTATTCGAACCAAAAAGCCCTCCCGAAGACAACCTTTCGGGAGGGCTTTTTGGGTTTTATTCCAGGTTAATCGTTACAGCTGGGATTTGATTTTTTCGTAACCCAGGTTGAAGGCTTTCTCGTTCAGTTCGACAAACGCCGCCGGTACCTTGGCCAGTACCGCTTTCAGGCCGGCTTCCTTGGAAACAACGCCGGTCAGGGCGATCATGGCGCCGAGGGCGACCACGTTGGCCACGATTTCGCGACCGAGATCTTCCTTGGCCGTGCGCATGATGGGGAGTTTGTAAGTTTTGAAGTTCCCCTTCGGTTCGTTCTTGACGAAGTCGGTATCGATGAGCAGGACGCCCCCATCTTTGATGCCGACGGCATATTTGTCGGCGGATTCCTGGGTCATGGCGAGACAGGCGTCGACAATGGTGGCTTTGGGGTAGTCGATGGGGCCATCGGAAATGATGACCTCGGACTTGGATGCTCCGCCGCGGGCTTCGGGGCCATAACTCTGCGACTGGGCAGCGAATTTCCCCTCATTGATAGCGGCCGCTTCGGCGAGGATGATGCCGGCGGTGATCAGGCCCTGGCCACCAGCACCGGAAAACCGGATTTCGTATCGTTCAGCCATATTTACAATCTCCTTAATTCTCAGTTGGCCGGATCAGGCGCCTTGGGCCTTGGCGATAACCTTGGCGTACTGTTCACAGTATTCGGGCTTGTCTTCCTTGTACAGCACGCCGGTCAGGATTTTGCCTTCCAGTTGTTCGGCGCTCATCTTGGCAGCGGCGGCAACGGGAACGGCCGTTTCCTTGAGCAGCTTCATCATGTCGACGACACTGCGGAACTTGTTGCGGCGCCCATAGGTGGTGGGACAGTCGTCCACGACCTCGATGACCGCCATGCCCTTATGTTTGATCCCTTCAACAATCAGCTTGTCGATCTGGGTGGCGTGGAAGGCCGTGGTACGGGCCACGAAGGTGGCGCCGGCGCCGATGGCCAGTTTGCTGATGTCGAAGATCGGATCCGGATTGCCATAGGGCGTGGTCGAAGCTTTGGCGCCGGTCGGGGTGCAGGGAGAGAACTGACCGCCGGTCATGCCGTAAATGTGATTGTTCATAAGCACATAGGTCATGTCGATATTGCGGCGACAGGCATGAATGAAATGGTTGCCACCAATGGCGGTGCCGTCGCCGTCGCCGCCGCAGCAGATGACGGTCATTTCCGGTTTGGCCATTTTAACGCCGGTGGCAAAAGCAGCCGCCCGGCCGTGGGCGGTATGCAGCGTACAGGCGTCGATATAGCCGGGCAGACGGCTGGCGCAGCCGATGCCGGAAACCAGGGCGGTATTGTTTTTCTCCAGGCCGCAGGTGTCCATGGCCCGAATCAAACCTTTCATGACGATGCCATGACACAACCGGGACACCAGATGTGGGGAAGCTTCCCGGGCCGGATCCATTGTTCATAATCGTACGACATTACATTACCTCCTTGACCTTGGTCATGATCTCACCGGGATTGACCGGATCGCCGTCTACCCGGTTGACGCTGCCCAGGGCGCAGGCGCCTTTGGTCACACGTTCGACCTCCAGCAGCATTTGTCCCAGGTTCATTTCAGGAACGACGATGGCCTTGACCTGCTGGCCCAGGGCGGCAACCCGTTTTTCCGGGAACGGCCAGAGGGTAATGGGGCGGAACAGGCCGGCCTTGATGCCTTCCTTGCGCAGTTCGTTGACGGCAAAGCGGGCGCTACGGGAGGTAGAGCCGTAGGCCAGGATCAGAACTTCCGCATCATCACAGAGGTATTCTTCGTTCTTTTCGATGGCGGCGGCGTTTTCCGGGGACTCGACCTTATTGACCTGACGGCGTTCTTCGGCGTCGACATATTCGGCTTTGGTGGTGGGGAAGCCGTCCTGGGCCTTGTTGAGGCCGGTCACGTGGAAACGATAATCGGAGCCGAAGGCCGCCAGGGGAGGAACATCGCCAAAGCTGGTATCGTAAGGCTTGTACTGTTCCGGCGGAACGCTGGGAGCGGTACGGTTGATGACTTCCAGGTCTCCCGGTTCGGGAAATTCGATCGGTTCGCGCATGTGTCCGACGATCTCATCGAACAGAATCTGTACCGGCATGCGGTACTTTTCCGCCAGGTTGAAAGCGCGGACCGTTTCCGAGAAGATCTCGGGAATGGTGGAAGGCACCAGGGCGATGGTGGCATGGTCCCCGTGGGTGCCCCATTTGGCCTGCTGCACGTCCGATTGGCCGGGCCCGGTGGGCATGCCGGTGGAAGGGCCACCACGCATGACGTTGACGATGACGCAGGGAACTTCGGCGATGCAGGCATAGCCGATCAGTTCCTGCTTGAGGGAAACACCGGGGCCCGAGGTGGCCGTTAGGGCTTTGGATCCGGCCAGAGAAGCGCCGATGACCGAGGCCATGGCCCCAATTTCATCTTCCATCTGTATGAATTTTCCACCTACCTTGGGAAGTTCCTCGGAGAGGACCTCGGCCACTTCGGTAGAGGGAGTGATGGGGTAACCGCCGAAAAATTTACACCCGGCATAAATGGCACCGAGAGCGCAAGCAGTATTCCCCTGAATAAGAGCAACTTTTTTAGCCACGTTTATTGTCCTCCCGTGTAAAATTAATCTTTATGGACTTTGATGGCAAAGTCGGGACACCGCAATTCGCACTGCATGCAGGCGATGCAGGCCTCGGGTTTGACAACTCTAACCACGAACGCATCCATCTCCAGTACCTGCTTAGGGCAGAACTCGGCACAGATCGAGCACCCCTTGCAGTATCTTTCGATGACTTCAATTGTCGCACTGCTCATTCCCAATGTTCTCCTTTGTTTATAGTGGACGCTACGGCACCGAACGGTTCCGACGTCGAAAAACTACCCTATGGGTTATACATCGCCAACCAAATTACCTGCTTTGGGCAAAATCCAGGAGCAATAGAAAGAAGGGCAATGAAGCCATTGCCCTTCTTAGGAATCGGCGCATGGCATAAAATTATTTCAAGGTGGAAACGAGTTCTTTAACGGCGCTAACCGATTTGTCCATCATGCCCTGCTCGGTCGCATCCAGTTTGAATTGCAGAACCTTTTCCGCACCTTCGGCACCCAGTACGGCCGGTACGCCGACATAGTACCCCTTGACGCCGAATTCCCCGTTGAGATAGACGCAGGTGGGCAGGACCCGTTTCTGGTCTTTGAGGATCGATTCGGCCATGGCGATGGCCGAGGAAGCGGGGCTGTAGAAAGCACTGCCGTTTTTCAGCAGGGCCACAACTTCGCCACCGGCCTTGCGGGTCCGATTGACCATAGCTTCCATAACTTCGGCGGCTTTAGCGGCGCTGCCGTATTTCTGTTCCAGCAGTTCCATCACCGGAATGCCCTGGACACTGGCGTAGCGGACCAGGGGGACCATGTCGTCGCCGTGGCCACCGAGGGTCATGGCGGTCACGTCCTTCACCGAAACCCCGAGTTCCCAGGCGATGAAAGCCTTGAAACGGGCCGAATCCAGCACGCCGGCCTGGCCGATGACACGGCTGTGGGGGAAGCCGGTGATTTTCTGGCAGAGGGTAACCATGGCATCGAGGGGGTTGGAGATGACGATGACGAAGGCATTGGGCGCATACTTTTTGATGCCTTCGGACACGGAGGTCATGATCTTGCTGTTGACCTCGATGAGGTCGTCCCGGCTCATGCCCGGTTTACGGGGCAAACCGGCGGTGACGATAACGACGTTGGCGCCTTCGATGTCTTTGTAGTCATTGGTGCCGGTCAGGTTGACGTCGAAACCGTCAACCGGGGAGGCTTCGGCGATGTCGAGACATTTCCCCTGAGGCATACCTTCGAGGATGTCGAACAGAACGACATCACCCAGTTCCCGCAGGGCACAGAGTTGCGCCAATACGCCACCAATCTGTCCACCACCGATAAGAGCGATTTTCGGTCTTGCCATGGTTTTCTCTCCTTATGTTGGAAAATTAAATCACGGCATCGGGATAATGCATTTATCCCGATGCCGACAGGTTTACCTAGATTGACTACATCGCATCGATAATTGCGTTGAAGGTTGCGCTGGGGCGCATGGCCGCGGCGGTTTTAGCGGGATCGGGCCGGTAGTAGCCACCGATGTCGACCGGGCTCCCCTGAGCCGCCAGCAGTTCCTCATTGATTTTCGCTTCGGCGGTTTCCAGTTCCGCCGCCACCTTGGTGAAGCGGGCCTTCAGTTCGGCGTCCTGGTTCTGCATGGCCAGCGCCTGGGCCCAGTACATGGCGAGGTAGAAGCTGCTGCCGCGGTTGTCGATTTCGTTCACCTTGCGGGACGGGGCCTTGGCGTTTTCCAGGTATTTGGTGACGCCCTGATCCAGGGTGTCGGCAAACATTTGGATTTTCGCATCGTTGGTCCGGTTGGCGATATGTTCCAGGGAGGGCACCAGGGCGCAGTATTCGCCCAGGGAGTCCCAGCGCAGATGCCCTTCCTTGAGGAACTGTTCCACGTGTTTGGGGGCCGAGCCGCCGGCGCCCGTTTCAAACAGTCCGCCGCCTTTGAGCAGGGGAACGATGGACAGCATGCGGGCACTGGTGCCCAGTTCCAGGATCGGGAACAGGTCGGTGAGGTAGTCACGCAGTACGTTGCCGGTGACCGAGATGGTATCCAGGCCCTTCCGGGCTCTCTCGCAGGACAGTTTCATGGCTTCGTCGGGAGTCAGGATACGGATATCGAGGCCGCTGGTGTCGTGGTCCTTCAGATAGGTTTCAACCTTTTTGATGATTTGGGCGTCGTGGCCGCGGTTGGGGTCCAGCCAGAAGATGGCGGGGACACCGGAAGCTTTGGCGCGGGTGACGGCCAGTTTGACCCAGTCGCGGATGGGGGCGTCCTTGGTCTGGCAGGAGCGGAAGACATCGCCGCTCTCCACGGGCTGTTCCAGCAGGGTGGCGCCGGAGGCGTCGACCACGCGGATTTTGCCGTTGCCGGGGGCGTAGAAGGTTTTGTCATGGGAGCCGTATTCTTCCGCCTTCTGCGCCATCAGACCGACGTTGGAGACGTGACCCATGGTGGCCGGGTTGAATTGGCCATGTTTCTGGCAGTCTTCGATGATGGTCTGATAGAAGGTGGCGTAGCAGCGGTCGGGTATCATGGCCAGGGTGTCCTGCAGTTCATCCTGGAGGTTCCACATGCGGCCGCCGTCCCGGACCACCACCGGCATGGAGGCATCGACAATAATGTCGTTGGGGACATGCAGGTTGGTGATGCCGCGGGAAGAGTTGACCATGGCCAGGGCGGGACGGGTCTTGTAAACCTCCATGATGGCGGCTTCGATTTCGGCCTTCTGGTCTTCCGGCAGACGCTTGATCTTGGCATAGACATCGCCCAGACCGTTGCTGACGTTTACCCCCAGTTCCTTGAAGACGCTGTCGTATTTTTCGAACACGTCTTTGTAATAAACGGAAACGCACTGACCGAAGATGTAGGGGTCGGACACCTTCATCATGGTTGCTTTGAGGTGGAGGGACAGCAGCACGCCAGCCTTTTTCGCCTCTTCAATCTGCTCGGCGTAGAATTTCTTCAGGGCGGCGATGTTCATACAGGAGGAATCCAGTACCTCGCCGGCCTGCAGAGCCAGTTTGTCCTTCAGCACGGTCACGCTGCCGTCTGCGGCCACGAATTCATAACGTACGCTGGTGGGTTGCTCCAGGGTGACGGAGGTTTCACTGCCGTAGAAATCCTTTTCCGTCATGTGGGCGACTTTGGCTTTGGAAACCTCAGGCCACTGCTGCATCATCCGGTGAGGATTCTTCTGGGCGAACTTTTTTACCGAGGCGGCGGCCCCAGTTCCTTGATCGCGGCCTGCAGCTGCGGAATGGAGGCGCTGATGTTGGGGAGTTTGATAATGTTGGCACCCGGGTCCTGGGTGATCTCACCCAAGTGGCTGAGGTAATCGGGAATCTTCTGCTCTTCGGTCAGGTTTTCGGGGAATTTTGCGATGATGCGTCCGGACTGGGAGATATCTTTCAATTCGACCTTAACCCCTGACCCTGTGAGAAACTTCTGCACAATCGGCAGCAGGGCGTAGGTCGCCAGTGCTGGAGCCTCATCAATTTCAGACCAGATGATCGTTGATGTTTTTGTCGTCATGTTCTCTCCTTAGGGTTTCGATAATATCCTCATGGACTAAAAATAGGCGCATTGGAATCGCCTCAAATTAAATTTGGATTTCTAAATGTTGTATACAGTATACAAAGGGTTGGTGCCTGTCAAGAAAAAACATGGGGCGCGGGGGGCAGGATTTCCGGGCTGTTTGGTGTTTTGGCGACGACGTTTTACGGATTGTCTTCGGAGGATGCCTTCATTAGGAGATCGAGAGGAAACAGATCGGATTTATGGGCCGTCGCCCGGGCCTCCATGAGGTCGGACTCTTTCAGGTTGCGAGGGATGTTCAATTCCTGCCCCGGATAGATCTGTTTGGGGTCCTTGATCTGATCGCGGTTGGCGCGGTAGATCAGGGGCCAGAGAAAGGCATCCTGATAAATGGTTTTTTGGGCGGAAATGGACCAGAGGGTTTCACCATTGCCGACGGTATAGCGGGTCACCGGTGGTGGCGATGGCGGCGGGGTTTGCTGGCGCGGTTGGGAAGGGGTAGGCTTGGCGATAACGGTCGGTTTGGGTTCACGGGGACGTCTATACTCGGCCTTGAGTTGCTGTTTGAGCTGCTCCAATTTTTCTTTTTTCAGCGCAGCTTCGGCGTCGCGTCGCGCCTGTTCTTCCCGGGCGGCGTGGATGGCCTGTTGGGCCAGGGCTTCGGCGTAAGGGAGGGTTTCCTGAGCCAGGTGGTATTGGCCGCGGGCAAACAGAACTTCTCCGTTTTCCATGACTTCC
The DNA here is from genome assembly GCA_037387645.1 of Desulfuromonadaceae bacterium. Classification (GTDB taxonomy): domain Bacteria; phylum Desulfobacterota; class Desulfuromonadia; order Desulfuromonadales; family Trichloromonadaceae; genus Trichloromonas. The sequence continues at coordinate 1,027 of JARRKW010000033.1, read as the reverse complement.
AGGGCGGTCTGGAATTTGCCCGGAGCCAATTCAGGGGCGCCGCTGGCTCGGGCCTTGGAAATAGCCAGACGGGCGGCTTCGAGCTCCTGACGGGGAGGTGGGGCGCAAGCACAGATGATAAAACAAACGCTGATGAGGATGAAGAAGGTTCTGCTCATATGCCAGCCTTCGACGAAAGGATGTCGAAAGGGGTGAATCGGCGTCGGGGATCCGTTTTCGGATCCCCGGTTTGGTTCGCCAATTTATTTCGGTTTCGCCGCCAGGCGAATGTGCAGTTCACGCAACTGTTTTTCATCCACCGGTCCGGGGGCCTCGGACATGAGACAGGAGGCTTTCTGGGTTTTAGGGAAAGCGATGACGTCCCGAATGGAGTCGGAACCGGTCAGGATCATGGTGAGGCGATCCAGACCGAAAGCGATGCCGCCATGGGGCGGGGCGCCGAATTCGAGGGCATCCAGCAGGAAGCCGAACTTGATCCGGGCCTCTTCTTCGCCGATGCCCAGTAGTTCGAACATCCGGCTCTGGACCGCCTGGTCATGGATACGAATGCTGCCTCCGCCGATTTCCGAACCGTTGAGCACCAGGTCGTAGGCCTTGGCCCGCACCTTGCCCGGATCGGTATCCAGCAGCGGGACGTCCTCGTCCATGGGGGCGGTAAAGGGATGATGCACGGCAACATGGCGCCGGGTTTCTCCATCCCATTCCAGCAGGGGGAAGTCGGTCACCCAGGTGAACTGGTAATCGTCCTCCTTGGCCAGGCCGAGTTTATGGCCGAGGTGACCCCGCAGGCGCCCCAGGGCCTCGTTGGTGATACGGTCCGAGTCGGCGACGAACAGCAGCAGGTCGCCCAGTTGCGCATCCAGCCGCTGATTGAGAGCCGCCAGTTCGTCTTCGGTAAAGAATTTGGCGATGGGTGACTGCCAGCCCGCATCGGTCACCTTGACCCAGGCCAGACCCTTGGCCCCGTAGATTTTGACGAACTCGGTGAGATCGTCCAGTTCCTTGCGGGACAGGTCCGCTCTTTGTT
>JARRKW010000032.1:0-12586 GCA_037387645.1 Desulfuromonadaceae bacterium | reverse complement strand
CTACCTCATGTATCAGAGCAAAAACGCCGGCCGCAACCGGACGACCCTCGGCTGATCCGAGGCAGGCAACGGCTTCGCAGGCTCAGGCTTCATCCTTGGTGAAGCCCTGCGCCAAGCTGTTCAGATACTCCTGCCATTCCATGGGCAAAAGATTCTTTTTCTTGTTGTTGCAGTCCTTGCAGGCGGGAACACAATTGCCCCGGGTACTTTTTCCGCCACGGGAAATAGGAACCACATGATCCAGGGTCAATTCCTTCGGTTCAACCCGCGCCCCGCAATAGTGGCAGATCCCGCTGGCCAACCGGTTTTTCCACCAGGAACTCGCCCGCAACTGCCGGGCCCTGTTGCGCTCCCGCCGCTCATCCTCTTCGCTCAGCTCGAGAAAAAAATCCAAATGCCGCTCCTCTATGATGACTTGAATAGGGCATTGTAACTGAACTGACGACCGGAGACAACTTCGCTCGCGGGGACACTGCCATCTTGCACATTTTTAAAAAATATGCCATCTATTAGCCGGTTTTTTGTTATCGTGAGCTTCATAATCGCCCCAGCAAATGGATTGAACCCCCATGAAAATATTGATTGTCGGAGTGGGTCAGGTTGGCTACTTTCTCTGCGAACGCCTCTCTCTGGAAGGACACGAGGTCACCCTGGTGGACCGTCATCAGGAAAACCTGACCCGGGCATCGGATCGACTCAACGTGCTCGGCATCGTCGGCAACGGCGCCAGCGCCGAAACCCTGATTCAGGCCAACATTAAAGATGCCGATATTTTCATCGCCGTTACCGATCTCGACGAGATCAATATTCTGGCCTGTCTGCTGGCGCGCGAATATGCCGTACCGACGCGGGTGGCCCGGGTCAAAAGCATCGAGTACACCGGCAAGGGGGCGATCCTGTCCAAGGAAAAACTCGGCATCGATCTGCTTATCAATCCCCATGACGCCGTCGCCGAGGAAATCGTCAAAATCGCCTGCCGGACCGGCGCCTTTGATGTGGCTGAATTCGTTGAAGGCCAGATTCAGTTCCTGGGTTACCGCATCAGCGAGGAAAGTCCGCTGTGCAATCTGACCCTGCGGGAGCTGGGAGAAATCCGGGGTATCTACCGCTTCATCGTCACCGCCATCAGTCGCTTCGGACAAACCATCATTCCCCGCGGCGACGACTCGATCCTGGCCGGCGACAGCATTTTCATCATCGCTCACAAAAAAGACCTGCCCGCCATTCAGTACATGCTGCAGCAGAATGAACCCAAGAGCAAACGCTCCCCCCGGGTCTTCATTCTGGGTGGCGGCAACATCGGTCTGCAGATTGCCGACGATCTGGAGCGCCTGAATTTCACCGTTCGGCTCATCGACCAGGATGAAAAACGCTGTGAATTTCTCTGTGCCCGTCTCAAACGAACCCTGGTCATCAATACCGACGGCACCGACATTCGCACCCTGCTGGACGAGGGGGTCAATGGCGCCGACATGTTCATTGCCGTGACCGACAACGACGAAACCAATATTTTGTGCTCCCTGCTGGCCAAACAGCATGGCGCCCGGCGCAGCCTGACCCTGGTCAACAAACCGGAACTGCTGAATCTCGCCCCCAGCCTGGGGATCGACGCCTGTGTCTCTCCCCGGCAGGCGGCCGCCGGCGCCATTCTCAAATATGTCCGCCGGGGCGGGGTGATTTCCCTGGCGGCCATCGAAGGCAGCAATGCCGAAGTCATGGAGATCCTGGTCAAGCCGAACAGCAAAATCGTCGACATCCCCCTGAAAAAGCTGAATTTTCCCGAAGGCGCCATTATTGCAGCGGTGGTTCGAGGCGAGACTTACGAAATTCCCACCGGGGATTGCCAATTACAGGCCGGCGACCGGGTCGTGGTCTTCGCGCTGCCCGGGGCCCTGGCAAAAACCGAAAGGTTTTTCGAATAGTATGAATATTCTCACCACCCTGCGCATTCTCGGCGCCTTGCTGCTCTTCCTTGCCGTGGCGCTGCTCATCCCGATTCCCTTTTCCCTTTATTTTCAGGATGGCGTCGCCCTGACCTTCGTCATTGCCGCAACCATCTCTCTGATCGCGGGCCTGCTATTGTTTCAGGGCTGTCGCGGCAGTATGGAATTGTCGGTCCGGGAAGGTTTCGCCGTGGTCACCTTCGGCTGGCTGTTCTATGCCATTTTCGGCGCTCTTCCTTTTGTTTTGAGCGGAACCATTCCATCCTTCGTGGATGCCCTGTTTGAAACCATGAGCGGTTTCACCACCACCGGCTCGACCATCCTCACCGTCATCGAAGGGTTGCCGGAAAGCATGCTGCTCTGGCGCGCCCTCACCCACTGGCGGGGCGGCATGGGCATTATCGTCCTGTCATTGGCCATTCTACCCATGCTCGGGGTCGGTGGCATGCAGCTGTTCAAAGCCGAGGTTCCCGGTCCGACCGCGGACCGGCTCAAACCGCGCATTCAGGACACGGCCAAGCTACTCTGGGGCGTCTACGTGCTGCTGACCAGCCTGGAAGTCATCCTGCTGATGTTGGGCGGCATGAATTTTTACGAAGCCCTCTGTCATGCCGTCGCCGCCTACGACAGCGCCTATATCGATTGGGTAATCATCCTTTTCATGTTTCTGGCCGGGGTCAATTTTTCCCTGCATTATCAGGCCCTGCGCGGACGCTTCCGGGAGTTTCATCGCAACGAAGAATTCCGCTTCTACCTGGCCCTCACCCTCGGCAGCATCGCCCTGCTGATCGTTCTCAACCAGAACACGGTCTACAGCTCCTTCAGCGATAATCTGCGCTACAGCGCCTTTCAGGCCACCTCCATCTTGACCACCACCGGATTCGGCACCGCCGACTATGAAGGCTGGCCGGTCATGGCCCAGTATCTGCTGGTTTCCCTGATGTTCGTCGGCGGCTGCGCCGGATCGACCGGAGGCGGCATGAAAGTGGCCCGGGTCTTCCTGTTATTCAAGCATGTCCAGGTCCAGCTGTTCAAACTCATCCATCCCAAGGCCGTACGCCTGGTCAAACTCGGCGACATTCCCGTCGACCGGGACGTCATGCAATCGATTCTCGGCTTTTTCGCTCTCTACATCGGGGTTTTCGTCGGCGCTTCGTTTCTGCTGGCGGCTACCGGATTGGATCTGATTTCTTCCGGCGCCGCTGTGATCGCGACCCTCAGCAATATCGGCCCCGGTCTCGGTTCGGTCGGCCCGGTGGACAATTTTGCCCATGTTACCGATTGCGGCAAAATCGTTCTGACCTTCTGCATGCTGCTGGGACGGCTGGAACTTTTCACCGTGCTGGTGTTGATTTTTCCATCTTTCTGGAAAAAATAAACCGGCAACCATCATTCTCGACGATTGCCGGCCCGATTCTTTTATGGCGCAAAAAAATGACGCGCGGAGAAAGTTATCTTTCGCCGCGCGTCATCCCCTCCTTCACGTTGCGACCTATCGGTCAATCCCATACCAGAAAATAATTCCGGTTTAGTTAACTGTCACTTTATGCGATAACCGAGACCAAAACAATCCGGGCAACTCTGTATTTTACAGTAAGGAAAACCCTTAAAAAAACCGGCCCGCATTGTCCCTCCGGATCAAAGACTGCTCAATCCTTCGCGCACGGCGTATTTGACCAGATCGGCAAAGGTATTGATCCCGAGCTTTTTCATAATCCGCGCCCGATGGGTTTCTATGGTTTTCGGGCTGATACAAAGACGATGGGCGATTTCCTTGGAGGAAAGACCTTCCGCCGCCAATCGCAACACCTCCTGTTCTCGTTCGCTGAGCAACTGGCTCCCCCCCTCACCATGCATGGGGGCGATCAGCTCTTCAAACATCACGGAGGTAATGCCGGGGCTAAGATACATTTTCCCTGCCACCAGGGCCTCAATCGCCTGAAGCAACTCACTGAAGGCCGCTTCCTTGACCACATAGCCCCGGGCCCCGGCCTTGATCATGGCCAGCACGGTCTGCCGGTCGGTGTAGGCGGACAAACCGAGAATTTTTACTTTGGCATTCTCCCTCAGAATCCGACGTGTCGCCTCAATGCCGTTCAATCCGGGCAAACGCACATCCATGATCACCACATCCGGCCGCAACTCCTTGGCCAAACGCACGGCGCTCTGGCCGTTGCTGGCAAAAGCCAGAATGCCCATGTCCTGCCGCAGGCTGAACACGTGCCGAACACATTCGTGAAACACTTCATGGTCATCAACGTAGAGAATACCCGTTTCCATCCACGGCCCCCAAAGGAAATAAGCTGCCGGAATCCAACCTTCCGATCAGCTTACTATGGCGGTACCCGCCGGTCCTGTCAATAATTCATCAAATGTGAACAACTATCTCGCACGAACAAACGGAGCAGGCCGTCCTTGCAGCAAAATCAGGGCAAGGACTGGAATGGTTCGGGAATACTCTCCCCGTTCGGCATCAGATTTTGCTCCGGCTTAAAATCTCCCGCCGTAAACCGTTGATGTTGACAACAAAGGGGCATGAGACTTCCCCGGCAATAGAGAGCGGTCAAGGTTTTCCAGATCCGACTGGTGCGGAGACTGTAGGTGTTGAAAAAACAACAGTCTTTATGGTGAGGACAAAGTTGTTCCACAGGCTGACCCCCCTCGCGTTTTTTCTAAAGTGAAAAGAACTACACCAAGGGACCTATCCGACAAATCTCAGCATCAGTCACTTCACAGGAATTGCCCATTCAAAACGGAAAAACCGGATGCTCAGAATTGGAATTTCAGAAATTTTGGGTCGAATTTCGCTCGTGGTCCAAAATCGAAACAAACAGCTTATTCCGACGATTTTTCAGTCGTTTCCGAAAAAATAGGCTCTGTCCTGGAGAGGCCGACAATATCTGCCAATGGCATTCTTAACAGTAGATGTTACATTTAGATGCTGCCGGAGCGCAATGCGGGAAGGACTGTAATTAAGCGTGGGGAATTTACTGAATGCGCCGCTGGGCCGAGGAACTCCATGGACATGAAAACCGCTACCACCGGAACGCGAACGTCATTACAGCAGGACAAACCCGAGCTGACGCCCGGTCTTGCCGCTGTCGCGCCGGTAAGAAAAAAACAACTCGCGATGACAACAGGTACATTCTTCGGCGGCGCTCAAATGGTCCGTCGACAGACCGGCAGCCGCCAACTGCAACAGGCAGCTTTGCCGCAAATCCAGTTGCCATTTCCCCAGGTCCACTTCATTGCTGATGGCCTCCCAGTGACCGCTGCCCTGCCGGAAGGCCTCGCGCACCGGACGATCGACCTCATATTTGTGGGCACCGATCCCCGGTCCCACGGCCGCCAGCAGCTCGGCGGGGTTACAACCGAAACTGACCCGCATGGCTTGAACGGTTTTGGCCAGAATCCCGGCCGCGGCCCCACGCCAGCCGACATGGACCACGCCGGCGACCTTGGCACCCGGATCGAAAAGCAACACCGGATAGCAGTCAGCCACCAGAACACCCAGCATCAGCCCCGGCTGATTGGTGATGACGGCGTCACACTCAACCCTCAGAAAATGGGAAAGGTCCGGGTTCGGTTGATCAAGAACCAGAACATCGGTGCCATGCACCTGTTTGACCGTCAACAACTGATGCGGAGAGAGATTGAACGCCCGGGTCAGGGTCGAACGGTTGCCCTCAACATGAAAACGGGCATCGTCGGTATTGAAGCCGAGATTCAGGGAATTGAAAGGCGGCCGGCTGACACCGCCATTACGCGTGGTAAAACCGGCCAGGACGTCGGACGAGTCTCCCCAGGTCGGCTGCAAATAGTTAATTTTCCCTTGTTTGACATGTTTCATGAATCCACCTATTCCCCACATGATTGAACTTTCGACAGCGGATCGGCCACGGCGAAAGCCGGCATGGAATATTTGTTGTCAAGGTAGTCGATAATGGCGCCAAGATCCTTGGGCAACGGGCTTGCAAATTCCATATACGCTCCGGTCCGCGGATGAATGAAACCGAGCAGACGGGCGTGCAGAGCCTGACGCTGCAGCTGCTGCAGCAATGTCCGCAACCGGACATCGGTCAGAGCCCGGAGACGACTGCTGCTGCCGTAAACCGGGTCGCCGACCAGAGGCCAGCCCCGTTCCGACAGGTGGACCCGGATCTGATGGGTGCGACCGGTTTCCAGAGACAGCTCCAACCAGGTCAGTTTATCCTGTTCATAGCGTCGCAGCGTCCGCCAATGGGTCACGGCTCGCCGACCCATACGGCTGTTACCGCTCATTTTCTTGCGTTGTACGGGATGTCGACCGATGGGATGATCAATCGTCCCCGTCGGCGTATCGAGCAGCCCATGGACCAAAGCCACATAACGGCGGGTCAAAGAATGCGCCTTGAACTGGGCCGCCAGATGTTGATGGCTGAAATCATCCTTGGTCGCCACCAGGACCCCCGAGGTCTCCTTATCCAGACGATGAACGATGCCCGGTCGCAGGATGCCGCCGATGCCGGCTAAATCCCGGCAATGGTGCAACAGCGCATTCACCAGGGTTCCGTCATGATGACCGGGGGCAGGATGTACCACCAGCCCGGCCGGTTTGTCAACCACGATCAGATGGGCATCTTCATAAAGAATGTTCAGGGGAATGGCCTGGGGAACGGCCTCAAGGGATGTCGCGGGGGGGACGGCAACCGTAATTTGCTCGCCCCCTTTTAATTTGAGCCCGGCCTTGACCGGCTCCCGGTCCAAAAGGACCTGCCCCTCGTCAATGAGTTTTTTCAGCTGAGACCGGGACAGCTCCGGCAAACATTCGGCAAGAAATCGATCAATCCGCTCGGGAGCCCGGCCGAAGTCGAAAGTGAACCGATGGATTTGTTCCATCCAAAACTACCAGATCGGACTTTCAATCTTGCCGGCCTGCTTGATCATGACATCGACAATAGCGCGGTCGAAAAGGTATTCGCACTGCTGCAATTCGGGAGCGATGCGACTGAGAAAATGCTCCCTGCCCTCATCGAGTTCCTCGGCAAGCAATTCGAAAATGTTGTCCTTTTTGATTCCTTCCTGGACCTTGTCCTGATTGTAGAGCGCAATATCAGAAACAATTGCCCGCGCAAGACGAAAGGCAAGCTCAGGATTATCGACAAGTCTGGCCATAATCTGTCCCCCGGCGTAAATACATGAATAGGGATATTTCCAAATTCCGATGGAATACTAGCAGATTATCGAAAAACAATTGGGATGTCAATCATTCTGCCACATTCCCCAAATCTTGGAGAAAATCATAGAGATCGGCCAAATCACCCCGATAATCGGTGATGAAGCAACCATCGCGGCGATCCTCCAACCAGGTATCCACCAAAAAAGTGGTCATTCCGGCATCCCGGGCCCCCAGATCATGAACGGTATCGTTACCGACCATCAGACACTGCTCCGCCGTAAGCTGCAAATGGTCGAGGATGTCCGTGAAGTACCCCGGATAGGGCTTGCAGAACCGGCAATTTTCATAACTGGTGACCAGCTCAAAGGGAAAATCCAGCAACCCGCCCCAGGCCATCCGGGCCTCAACCACCGCCCGCGGAAAAACCGGATTGGTGGCTAATACCAGACGCAGACCGAGCTGCCGGCAATAATCGAGCACCTGTCGGGCCAAAGGATGGGCCCGAACCAGGGAAGACAGATGAAGCAGACCGTCGCTACAATAATGGTGCAAACGGCATCGAAACAACTCCGGCTCGATCCGCAGACGCTCCATCATCCTGGCAAGAAAATACTGTTCGTTGTTCTGCAAGCCGTCCTGTCGCTTGAGCAGAGCCAGGGTCGCCTGGATCAATCCTTCAGTGAACCGGGTGGAATCGGTGATGTCGCTGAAACAGGCTGCCAGGCCACGGGCATAGGCCGGAATGAATTGTCTCATCTCAACCTGCAGCAGGGTACCGTCCAGGTCAAACAGAATGCCGCGAATGGCCTGTTTCTTTACTGCTGTCATGACAAAACCTCAAGACAAGCGGAATCCCATCGCAACGGCGCACGAATTTCGCGCCACAGGAACTTTGCTTTGGTTGCAGTCCGGGGCCGGCCAAAAGCAAAACCGCCCTGAAAAGAACCTCCGGTCCTGACGATAAATGATAGCAACAACCATACCGGCCGGTACCATAACACAGCCCATGGCGGCGGCAAAACGCAAATATGCTCCGCCCGGCCGCTTCCCAGCCGACAAATCCCTTGACTTGAACCGGATCACAGGGTAGAAAGTTTAAGGAAAACAGTGAGGTAAGCGAATGGATAAGATACGGGAAGAAGTCAAGGAACTGCAGATCGGCCTGAAGGTAAGACGCCTGCGTCAGGACCGGCAAATGACCCTGCAGGACCTGGCGGATGCTACCGGTCTTTCCAAACCACTGCTGTCACAGATTGAAAACGAACAGGTCATTCCGCCTCTGGGCACCCTGTTACGCATCGCCAAAGCCTTCAAGATCGGCCTGCAGCATTTCTTTCAGGAAGAAGGGCACAACGAACCGTGCATCCTGACCCGGGCCGGAGAGAGTCGTAGAATGTATCGTCGACCGACCCAGGATGCGCCCCCGCAACCCTATGCCTACCATTCCCTGGCTTTCGGCAAAAAACACCGCCATATGGAACCCTTTCTGGTCGAATTCGAGCCCCGCTCCTGCGATACGGGCCTGCAGGTCAGCCACGAAGGGGAAGAATTCCTTTTTCTGCTGGAAGGTTCCCTAGAACTGCATTATGGTGATCGGATTATGGCCATGGAACCGGGTGACTCGGTCTATTATGATTCCAGCGAACCCCATGGCTATATTGCAACCAGCGCAGGCCCGACCCGGGCGGTCGCGGTAATCTACTCCAAAGGCGGTTGAACCCGTGCCACAGCAGCCTTTGTCAACCCACCGTCGATCCGCTTTTCTTCGAGACTTCAATATCTTTCCAATAAATGCGGGCGACAGGAAGAAATCCCCCTGCCAGGATCGACAACGGCATCCCAGCTTCCTGGCCGAATTCCATTCATTCCCGACAAGGAGGAAATGATCATGACCAAGGTAGGCGTAATTCTTGCGGGCTGCGGTGTCTTCGACGGCAGCGAAATTCACGAAGCGGTCATCACTTTACTGGCCATCGACCGGGCCGGCGCCGAAGCGGTCTGCATGGCACCGAACATCGATCAGATGCATGTGATAAATCATCTCAGTGGCGATGTCTCCGCAGGGGAACGGCGAAATGTCCTGGTTGAATCAGCCCGGATCGCCCGCGGCAAAATCAAGGACCTCAAGGATGTCCAGGTTGCCGATTTCGACGCCCTGATTCTCCCCGGAGGCTTCGGCGCCGCCAAAAATCTCTGCGATTTCGCCGTCAAGGGGGCCGAATGCGAGGTCCATCCCGAAGTAGCCCAACTGGTGCAGGAAACCGTCAAGGCACGAAAACCCCTGGCCGCCGTATGTATTGCTCCGGTCCTGCTCTCCAAAATCCTCGGTGATCTGCAACTGCCCCATAAACTGACCATCGGCAACGATGAAGGAACCGCTCAGGCGGTTACCACCATGGGATCCGAACATGTCAACTGTCCGGTAACCGAATGTGTGGTCGACAAAGCCAACAAGATCATCACCAGCCCGGCGTATATGCTGGCCGGCCGCATCAGCGAAGCAGCCGAGGGGGTCGAGAAAACCGTTAAAACCCTGATCGGGATGATTTGAGGCGGCCGCAAGCAACTTTGACCCGGGCGGACCGGCAAGATTCGTCCGGTTGCCGGCAACTTGTCAGGCTGAAAAAATGCATTAGAATGTAAAGCATTAAGTCCTAAATTTTCAGCCCGGCTTGTGAGGTCTCTCATGGAAAAATATGTCTGCACCCTTTGCGACTACGTCTACGATCCCGCCGAGGGCGACCCCACCGGCGGGATTGCCGCCGGAACCCCCTTTGCCGATTTGCCCGAGGACTGGGTTTGTCCCGTCTGCGGTACCGGCAAGGACGATTTTGAACTTGCCTGATGGGAACCCATCCCATGGCGCGAAAACTATTTGTCGACTAGGCTGCCTGCATCTGTTGTAATCTCTATGCCGACACGGTCCCCACCGTTTTCCGCATGAATGCTGCCGGGATCGCCGAGGTATTCGATCCCGACGGCGCCGGCGAAGAGTGCATCCAGAAAGGCGCGACAGTAACGGATACCGGCGTGAGACGACCATCGATACCGAGCCTGCAAACCATCCGACCGGGCCGGTTGAACTACCGGGACGGCCTGCAGTTGCAGCTGACCCTACTGGCCCGGCGTCGACTCGGCGGCAACGAATGGCTGGTGTTGCTCGAACACGATCCGGTCATTACCCTGGGGCGCGGCGCCCGGCCGGAACACCTGCTGTGCACCAGAGCGGAGTTGGCGGCGGCCGGTATCGATTGCCAAACCGTCAGTCGCGGCGGCGACGTCACCTATCATGGGCCGGGCCAACTGGTCGGCTACCCGATCGTTCATCTCGACCTGGTCGACCGGGACCTGCACCGTTACCTCCGCGCTCTAGAGACCGCCCTGATCGAAGCCCTCGTTTCCTTCGATCTGCCGGCAACGCGACATCCCCGTTATACGGGGGTCTGGGTCGCCGGACGTAAAATCGCCGCCATCGGCGTGGCGGTACGTCACTGGATCAGTTGGCATGGTTTCGCTCTCAACATCAACACCGATCTCGCGGCCTTCAACCGCCTGGTCCCCTGCGGCCTCCATCAGGTCCAGACGACCTCCATGGAACAGCTCCTGGGGACGCAACTGTCACTGCGATTGGTCAACGAACGGATTGTCCGCTCCTTTGCCCGTGTTTTTGATTTGGACCTGGTAGGAGATTATGAGTCCCCCCTTCCCCCGCAAACCTGAATGGCTCAAGGTCCGACTCCGCGGCGGCCCGAACTTCGCCCGTATCGATCGTTACCATCGCAATCAGGGACTGCATTCGGTCTGTCGCAGTGCGGCCTGCCCCAATCAGGGCGAATGCTGGAGTCGCGGCACCGCGACCTTTCTGATTCTCGGGGACATCTGCACCCGACAATGCAGTTTCTGCAATGTCCGCTCCGGTCGCCCCGAACCCGTCGCTCCGGACGAGCCGGCCAGGGTGGCCGATGCCGTGGCCGAACTCGGCCTCAACCACGCGGTTATCACTTCCGTGACCCGCGACGATCTGGCCGATGGCGGCGCCGAACAGTTTGGCCAGTTGATCAAGGCTATCCGACAAAAGGCTCCGGATTGTCGAGTTGAGCTGCTGATACCCGACCTGGCGGGAAATTCCGAAGCGCTCAGCCATATTTTGCACTACCGCCCGGATGTCCTCGGCCATAATCTGGAAACGGTTCCCCGACTCTATCCCACGGTCCGCCAGGGTGCCGACTATCAGCGTTCGTTACAGTTGCTGGCCGCAGCCCATCGACAACAACCGGATCTGCCCATCAAATCGGGGATCATGCTGGGGATGGGGGAAAGCGGGGAAGAGATTCACTCCGTCATGACCGATCTGCTTGCCGCCGGTTGTTCGTTATTGACCCTGGGACAATATCTGGCGCCGACCCGTCGGCACTATCCGGTGCAGCGCTACCTTCATCCGGAGGAGTTCGCCGCCCTCAGGGAAGAAGGCATGGCCCTCGGTTTCGCCCATGTCGAATCCGGTCCGTTGGTTCGTTCCTCTTATCACGCCAAGGAGCAATTCGAGGAGTCCCATCATGGTCACCGGCAGACAACCCGGCGGGCAACTGACCACAACGACCCGGGTCGACAATTTTCCCGGATTCCCGGATGGCATCGACGGCGCGGAACTGATGGAACGGATGACACAGCAGGCCCAACGTTTCGGAACCCGGTTCATGGAGGGCGAGGTGACCCGGGTCGAACTCGGCGCGACGCCGCTTCGTCTCTGGATCGAGGACCAGGCGCTGCAATGCCGGACCCTGATCATTGCCACCGGCGCCTCCCCACGCCTGCTCGGCCTGCCCAACGAAAGGGAGCTCTATGGCCGGGGCGTTTCCGTCTGCGCCACCTGCGACGGGTTTTTCTACCGGGACAAACAGGTGGTGGTCGTCGGCGGGGGTGATACGGCCATGGAGGAAGCCATCTTTCTGACCCATTTCGCCACGAAAGTCACCGTCGTCCACCGCCGTGACCAACTGCGGGCCTCGGCCGCGCTGGCGCAACGGGCCCGGGAAAATCCAAAAATCGATTTTTGCTGGGACAGCCGGGTTGTCGCCATCCTGGGCGACAGCCAAACCGGAGTAACCGGGGTTCGTCTACGTCACCTGCCCAGCGACACGGAGCGCGACCTGGCCTGCGATGGTCTTTTCGTCGCCATCGGCCACGCCCCCAACACCACCCTGTTTCAGAACCAGTTGGAACAGGACGAGGGCGGATACCTGGTGACCCGAAACGGCACCGAAACCAATATTGCCGGGGTCTTTGCGGCCGGGGACGTCCAGGATTCCCATTTCCGTCAGGCCGTCACCGCCGCCGGCACCGGCTGTATGGCGGCCCTGCAGGCCGAACGGTATCTCGACAGCCATAACAATTGAGCCCTTTAACAGGCTGTCCGGTCCCGCCGCCGCGGGACCGGACAGGAAAAAATATCAGACCAATCTGACCAAGAAAGGATATTGACTGC
>JARRKW010000031.1:0-7686 GCA_037387645.1 Desulfuromonadaceae bacterium | reverse complement strand
TGCAAGAACTCCTGCAGGCAACCGACCCCCAGCGCCCCGGCATGGAGAAATCCCGGTACCGCGAACTGATTCTCAACCTCCAGGCCATCTCCCGGGCGCGGATGGGAAAACGCACCGACAGCAAGCGGTCTCCCGTCCGGAAACCCGTTGAGAAAAGTCCGCCCCCAGCCGCCACCACGGCCGACAGGAATGCAGGCGGAAACACATTGTCCCCCGAACCGGAACAGGCGGACAAGCAACCGGAAGAACAATTACCCACGCTGGCCACGGCGATGCTGGGCTCGTCGGAAAGCATCCGTGTCGCCACGGGAAAACTCTCCTCGTTACTGTTGCAGGCGGAGGAAATGCTCGGCGCCAAACTGGCAGTGCAGCAACGCAGCCTGAATTTACGGGAAACCCAAGACAGCCTGGAACAATGGCAAAAGGAATGGTCAAAATACCAACCTCTGCTGCTGGAATTGAAAACCCTGTTGAAAAAACCGTCCGCCGGAAACGGCACGACGGGCGGAAAAAATCCGCTCAAACCGGCCCTGCGGGGTCTGGTCGAGTTCCTGGAATGGAACAGATCCTTTATGAAGTCGCTGGAAGAAAATTTCGCCGCCCAACGCAAAGCGATCGTGAAGGATGGTCGGATCATCGGCAGCATGGTGGACAATCTTCTGGACAACATGAAGCATGTCCTGATGTTTCCCTTCTCCGAACTTTTGGAACTGTTACCCAAGCTGGTCAGGGACCTGGCCCGGGACAGCGGCAAAAGGGTCGAGCTGCAGTTCCAAGGCGGCGAAGTGGAAATCGATCGCCGCATCATGGAAGCGATGAAGGACCCCCTGATGCATCTGGTCCGGAACTGTATCGACCACGGCATTGAGGCACCACCGGAACGAAAACGAAAAAACAAGCCCGAAACCGGCCTGATTCAGGTCTCCGTCACCCCCAAGGACAATCGGGTGGAGCTGGTGGTCGCCGACGATGGCGCCGGCATCTCCCTGACCGGCGTTCGTTCCACCCTGCTCAAGCTCTCCGGCGGCAGCCGTGAAACCCTGGACCGGCTGAGTGATGCGGAACTGCTGCACACGGTGTTTCAATCGGGCCTTTCCACCAGTCCCATCATCACCCAGCTCTCCGGCCGCGGCCTGGGCCTGGCCATCGTCAAGGAAAAGGTGGAACAGCTCGGCGGCCATGTCAGCCTTGACTCACAGCCCGACCGGGGGACACGTTTTCAGCTCCTGCTGCCGCTGACCCTCGCCACCTTCCGCGGCATCCTGGTGCGATTAAAGGATCGACAGTTCGTGCTTCCCAGCACTCACGTCGAACGGGTATTGCGCCTGAAACGGGCAGAGATCAAAACCGTGGAAAATCGCGAAACCATCCGGCACAAGGACGAACTGCTCTCCCTGGTCGGATTATCCGATGTGCTGGAACTGCCGCTTCGACCGGAACCGTCCCTGGCTTCCGATCTGCTGCAAATACTGATTCTCCAGGCCGGTGGCCTGCGTATCGCCTTCGTGGTGGATTCGGTGGAGGCGGAACAGGAAGTGCTTTTCAAAAACCTGGGGCCGCAACTCGTCAGAGTGACCCACATCGCGGGCGCCACGGTCCTGGGCAACGGCAGGGTCGTTCCCATCCTGAACGTTCCCGATCTGATGAAAAGCGCCATCCGTAACGCCTCGTCCGCATCGCGCTGGACGGCGGTAACAGCGGACCAGACGGCACCGCGAAAGCCGTCGGTACTGATCGCCGAGGACTCCATTACCACCCGCACCCTGCTCAAAAATGTTCTGGAGTCCTCGGGTTACCATGTGGTCACCGCCGTGGACGGCATGGATGCTTTCAGCAAATTGAAGACCGAGCGTTTCGATATTCTGGTTTCCGATGTCGATATGCCGCGCTTGAACGGTTTTGACCTGACCAACAGGGTTCGCAATGAAAAAGGCCTTGAAGATCTGCCCATCGTACTGGTAACGGCGCTGGCTTCCAGGGAAGACCGGGAACGGGGTATCGACGCCGGCGCCAACGCCTACATTCCAAAGGGCACCTTCGATCAGGCCAATCTGTTGGATGTGATGAAACGACTGACATGAAGGGGCTGTTATGATCCGTGTTCTTATCGTTGAAGATTCTCCGGTGGATCAGGAACTGCTGGTGCACATCCTGGATGCGGACCCCGAGCTGGAGGTGATCGCCGTAGTGAGGTCGGGTGAAAAAGCTCTCTCCATGGTTCAGCAGCTGCAACCGGACCTGATTACCATGGACATCCACATGCCGGGCATGAACGGCTATGAGACCACCCGCAGCATCATGGAAAACAATCCGG
Source organism: Desulfuromonadaceae bacterium (assembly GCA_037387645.1). Classification (GTDB taxonomy): domain Bacteria; phylum Desulfobacterota; class Desulfuromonadia; order Desulfuromonadales; family Trichloromonadaceae; genus Trichloromonas. Next base: position 5,372 of record JARRKW010000031.1, on the reverse strand, counting down.
TTCCCATCATCATCGTCAGCGGCTATTTCTCCAGTCGTGACTCGGACAAAATTTTTCGCGCCCTGGATGCCGGAGCCCTGGCCATCATAAAAAAACCGCACGGTCCCGGTCATCCCGACTACCCGACCGAAGCTAAGGAACTGATCCGGACCGTGAAAACCATGAGCGAGGTCAAGGTCGTCAGGCGCCGGCCGCAAACGACTAAAGCGCAAGCAACCTCCGTCCATACGCCGATGGTCAAACGCAGCACCTCGGCCATCCAGCTGGTGGTCATGGGCGCCTCCACCGGCGGCCCGGCCGTTTTTCGCCAGATCCTCTCCTCCCTGCCCAAGGACTTCGCGGTACCGATCATCGCGGTGCAACACATGACCCTGGGATTCATGGAAGGGTTTGTCAAATGGCTGGCGCAAACCACCGGTTTTCCGATCCATCTGGCCGGACATGGAGATTTGCTGCAGCCGGGCCATGTCTACTTCGCTCCGGATGACCGCCATCTGCTGGTCAGTAAAAACCACCGCCTGCAACTGGCGGGAACTTCCGCGGAAAACGGCATGCGGCCATCGGTCTCGATCCTGTTTCGCTCCGTGGCGGAGACCGTCGGACCGCATGCGGCGGCGGTATTACTGACCGGAATGGGCAAAGATGGTGCGGAGGAATTGAAATTGCTCAAGAGAATCGGCGCACTCACCCTGATTCAGGACCAGGGCAGTTCCGTGGTATACGGCATGCCGGGAGAGGCGCTTAAAATCGATGCGGCCGATCTGGTTCTGCCGCCAGACAAAATTGCCGTACTGCTTTCCCAACTGGTGGCGCAAAACTGAGCAAATTCCGAAGGACAGGGGAAGTTTCCCCGGAAGGAACCCGACATGAATACTTCAGGGACAAACGGAAACCTGATCATCATCGTGGAGGATAGTCCCACCCAGGCGCAGCAACTACAATACCTCCTGCAAGAAAATAATTACCAGGTACAGGTTGCCCGCAACGGCGCTGAGGCCCTGTCCCTGCTAAAGAATCAACACCCCTTGGCGGTGCTCAGCGACATCGTCATGCCGGAGATGGATGGCTATGAACTCTGTCGGCGCATCAAACAAAACCCGCAGCAGCAGGACATTCCGATCATTCTGCTCACCTCGCTCTCCGATCCGGAAGATGTCATCATGGGCCTGGAATGCGGCGCCGACTACTTCATCATGAAACCCTATCAGGAACGCTTTCTTCTTTCCCGCATCCAGCACATCATCGCCAACAGGCACCTGAGAAACGGTCACAGCGCCCAGATGGGCCTGGAAATTTTTTTCCGGGATCAGAAATATTTCATCAATTCTGACCGGCTGCAGATTCTGAACCTGCTGCTGTCAACCTACGAAACGGCCATCCAGAAAAACCAGGAACTGATCCTGGCCACCGAGGAATTGCGGGTACTCACCGAACAGCAGGAAGAAAACCTCATAGAGCTCGATAACCAGAACCAGGAACTGGAGCGTTTGAACCAGGAACTTTTGATTCAAACCAAGGAAGCGGAACAGGCCCGCAACCAGGCCATGGAGGCCAACCGCGCCAAATCAGACTTCTTGGCCAACATGAGTCACGAATTGCGTACGCCCCTCAACTCGGTGATCGGCTTCTCCGAGATTCTGGAAGATGAATTATTCGGGCCGCTCAATCCCAAACAGCATACCTATGTCGCCAACATTCTCGTCAGTGCCAGACATCTGCTCGGCCTGATCAACGACATTCTCGATCTCTCCAAGGTGGAAGCCGGCCACATGGAACTGAGTCCGACCATTGTGAACGTCCACCGGTTGCTGGCGACCGCTCTCACCATGGTCCAGCAAAAGGCGCACAAACACAACATCCAACTGTCCCTGGATCTGGATCTGGCCGAAAAGCAGGAACTGATTGCGGACGAACGCAAGCTGAAACAGATCCTGTTCAACCTGCTCTCCAATGCGGTTAAATTCACTCCGGATGGCGGACGGGTGCGGATCGACGCACGATTGTTGTCGGGACCTTCGGCAACCGACCCGGAAGGGTTACGGCAAAGCCCCCCGACGCCGGCCGAAGCGGAATCGGAATGGCTTGAAATAGCCGTGGAAGATACCGGCATCGGCATCCATGCCAACGATTTCCCCAAGCTTTTCCAGGAGTTCAGTCAACTGAGCGCCTCCTATACCAAAGAGCATGAAGGCACCGGATTGGGCCTGGCCCTGACCAAACGATTGGTGGAATTGCACGGCGGTCGGATCGGCGTGAAAAGTGAACCGGGCAAAGGCAGCCGGTTCACCCTGATCCTTCCCTTGCAGACCCCAAAGGGACATTCATGACGAAAAAAATATTGATCGTCGAAGACAACGTCAACAATCGCCTGATGTTGCACGATTTGCTGACCCACCACGGTTATCAGGTGCTGGAAGCCGAAAATGGGGAGGAGGGTCTCGAGTTGGCCCGGAAGCAACAACCGGATTTGATCCTGATGGACATTCAAATGCCGGTTATGGACGGGGTTGCCGTGGCCAAACTGCTCAAGGAACAACCGGCAACCAGTCATTTGAAAATCATCGCCCTGACCTCTTTTGCCATGAAAGGCGATCGGGAAAAACTGCTGGCGGCGGGATTCAATGATTACGTCGCCAAACCCATCAACACCCGGCAGCTCCCCCGCATCATCCAATGGCATCTGACGCCAAAAGAGGGCGACTTATCACCGTTCGAAGAATAGATCCGGACGGCAATGGACAGAATCACAGTGCAAAAACATGCCAGAGAAGGAGAATCCCCCATGATCCATCAGATTCCTCGCATCCTCTGTGTCGACGACGAACCGATGAATCTGAATCTGCTGGAAGCCATGCTAACGGCGCAAAATTTTGAAACCATTCGCGCGACCAACGGTCGGGAAGCATTGGAAATCGTCCGCCTGCAACCCATCGACGTGGTCCTGCTGGACCTGATGATGCCGGGAATGAATGGTTTTGAAGTCTGTCGACGCATCAAAGCGGACAATGCCAGCCGCCATATTCCGGTCATCATGATCACCTCCCATGGCGCACGGGAAAACCGCATCCGGGGAATTGAATCGGGGGCCGAGGACTTTTTGTCCAAGCCCTTCGATACCGTTGAGGTGATGGCCCGGGTCAACATGCTGCTGCGGGTCAAATCCCTCAATGACCAGCTCAATTCGGCCTACAGCAACATCACCAATCTGATCACTTTTGGCGAAGGCATCATCAATACCTTCGATCCCCTGCAATTCGATTTCATACAGACCGTTACCGGCATTGTCAGCCAGATTATCGCCAAAACCTCCGCTACGGCCGACAAACCCCAGCTGGTGCTGGCCCACATTCCGGAAGATCTGGCCGGTGGCGGCTGGTTCTGTTTCGGTTACAACGAGGACACGGCCCTGAGCATGATCCCCGTCAGCAGCGACATCGGCGATGATCTGCCCATACCGGAGCAGGGTGAAACCGTGGCTTTTTTCAATGACTACGATTTACTGAATCCCGGTATCGCGACATTCGTGCAGCGTCTTTCCGAAATGGTCGCCGTTCCCAACAACCTGGTCTATCACCTGAGCCATCGCCTCTCCCTCTGCGCTCTCAACTACGGCCGCCGGGTCACCTCCTACGACGCCGAGGTCCTAAACAGCGTCGTGGCCCAGGGCCTGTTTCTGCAATCGCTGGCCAAACAGGTACAACACACGGAAGACGCCTTTGCCTATACGGTACGGGCACTGGCCAGAGCCTCGGAGTTCAACGATGAGGACACCGGCAATCACATTCTGCGGGTGGGCCACTATTGCACCCTGCTGGCCAAGCGCCTCAGGCTGTCGGAACAGTTTGTCGATCTCATTCAGTGGCAGGCCATGACCCATGATATCGGCAAAATCCAGACCCCGGCCGTCATCCTGAAAAAGCCGGGCAAACTGGAACCGGATGAATTCGAAATCATCAAACAGCACACCATTTACGGCGCCCGCATTCTGGGCGACCATATCCGTCTTACCTTGGCCAGGAGTATTGCCCTGACCCACCACGAACGCTACGACGGCAGTGGCTATCCCCACGGATTGAAAGGAGAGCAGATTCCCATTGAGGGCCGCATCATCAGTCTGGCGGACCAATATGACGCCCTGCGTAACCCCCGGGTCTACAAACCGGCCTTCGATCATGACTCGACCGTGAAAATCCTTACCGAAGGGGATGACAGAACCCGACCGGAACATTTCGATCCGCAGGTATTGACGGCCTTTAAAAATTTGGCCCCGCAATTCGAGGACGTGTACGACCGGTTGCGCGACAACCTCAACTAACCCACCCAACGCAACCCCGCTTCCCCCAGCACAAAGGCCAACCCACCCGTCAAACGGATGGGTTGGCCGCAAAAGAAGAGAAATATTCCCCTTCGTCGGATGTCAACACGCCAGGTTATCCTTAACGGTCGAGGATTCGAGCAGCCTCAGCCCAGGTCTTCCAGCGGCGCGGTGGCCTGAAAGTGCATGGCATCACGCCCCCAAAATGCTCCTGCCGACAACCAACCTTCCTGCGCAAAGCATTCCATAACCTCAATCGGCATGGTCGCATTCACCGGCCAGGAGGTTCTATTACCGTTCTTCCCCGCGTTGATGTCGATGGCATTCATCCAGGCATGCATGGACCAGGAATTCAGACTGCCCCTTTTTAACCTCGGATTGTACAAACCGTTATAAACAAGGATTCCAGCCGCCTCTCGCGAACTTTTATCAGGATAAACATCCGCCAATCGTTCAAAAACACGCAGCAAACTATCCGCGCATTTTTCATGCACCTGCAACGTTTTCACGGAAGTCTGATCATAATAAATCGTGAAAGGCAGGGTAATTTTCTTTCTCGGCGGCGTATATCCGTTTTCGTCACCATGCGGTCCGTAAAATTCCAGGAACTCGGGAGACCCCTCAACCGGAAACGGATGCGGAGATGGCATCATACCTTTAAGATGATTTTGACAAGCCGCTATGCTCTTCGGCCCCCAAAAACCATCCCCTGCCGTACCTACACGCTCCTGCGTACGAATAATCTCGGTTCTGTTCATTTCGCCAACCTCCCTCTTTGTTGTTTTCAAGAATGAACTTCTGAGATTACCTCCACCACATTCAAACTATAATTAAACCATCATGCCCTGTAGAAAATGCTCTGGAACTTAGTCTCACTTTCTTGCCTTTACGTAAAACGCAAAGCCGTTTTTGCCCTTTCCATTTGCCCACACCCCCATAATAACACCATTTTTCATAATTCCATGAAAAGTGGTGTTATTATAATCCGACTCAATTGTTGCGGTTAGTTCACAGTTACCAACTGAATCTGATTTCATAGAAATCATATATTGCTTCT
>JARRKW010000030.1:0-7713 GCA_037387645.1 Desulfuromonadaceae bacterium | reverse complement strand
GCGCTTTCCCGTGGTCGGCAGCCTGGAAGAACCGCCGGCGACAAAGAAAAAACGCTGGGGACTTTTTTAACGGTCATTGCCACAACGGGGCATGCCGACCGGAACCTAGGTCCGGGTGTGCAACGAGCGCCAACTGTCGGACATTTGATAAACCAGGGGTTGACCGCCCACCCGGGCATCAACCCCTGGCCTTTTTGGGGGCCGGTTGCTTGCGCCGTCAGGCGGGGAACCAGGCCCCATGGAAAAACGGCGGAGATCCTCCGGCCGACATAATCCTCATTTACCTGGACGTGAAACCTCCTCCCGAAAGAATCTACGCCAAATTCAGCACCACTCTACGTCACGGCCTGGAACTCCTTGTTTTTAATTAGGTTTTGCTAAACCTATTCAAAACAAGTGAATTTCCAAGCCTTTTTTATTGATCAAATCCATGTGACGGAAGTGGAATTTAACAGGTCTTCTGATAATCTTAAGCAGCATAAATAAAATTTAATTTCAGTTTGCATTTTGCGCCAATGTTCTCCCCGCTTCTCATGGTTTGTTGTTTTGTTTGGGAATGTTCCGGTCCGGCTCCCGTTCCTCCATCCCAAGGAGTATCCCGTGCGACGCATCCTTGCAATCATTGTCTGCCTTTGCGTTTTTCTGCTGCCCGGCGCCATGGCCCAGGGCATTACCACTCCCGATGCCGGACGGCTTCTCCAGGAACAGAAACAGCTCGAATCACAACCTCCTAAGCGGCTGCCCTCCCCCGAGCAGGGGGAGGACGAGGGAACGCCGGTAGCCGATACCGGAGTCCGGGTGAACATTAAAGGGTTCCGCTTCTCCGGCATCACCGGGGTGGCCAGCGAAACTGAACTGCAACCCCTGGTTCAGCAGGCCCTGGGCAAGGAACTGGATCTGGCCGAATTGCAGAGTCTGGCCAAACGGGTGACGATCTATCTGCGAAGCAAAAACTACCTGCTGGCCCGGGCTTACCTGCCGGAACAGGACATTACCGAGGGCATCGTTGAAATCGCCGTTATTGCCGGACGCATCGAGGGTCAAGCCAGCATTCAGGCGGGGGAATCGTTGCGACTCCGGGAGAGTTTTCTGCTGGCCATGGCAAACAGGGGAGCGGCTGCCGGCACGGCGCTACGAGACGATCAACTGGAACGATCCCTGCTGCTGATGAATGATCTTCCCGGCATCTCCGCCCAGGCGATATTGGAACGCGGCAGCGCTCCGGGAACCACCCGTGTGCTGATCGATATCACCGAAGGCCCTCTCTTCAGCGGCGGTCTATCGGTCGACAACTTCGGCAACCGCTACACCGGTACCGTTCGCGGCTCGGCCCAGGCCGCCATTAACGATCCCTTCGGCAGCGGCGACCAGTTTCGGCTGGCCCTCACCGCCGCCGACGATTTGCGCAGCGGCGTGGTCGGTTACTCCCTGCCCCTCGGTTCCAGCGGACTCAAAGGAAGCATCAACTATTTCATGCTGACCTATGAGCTGGAAAAGGAACTCTCCGACCTGGATGCCGAAGGCCGGGCCAATACCCTGTCCGTCAATCTCAGTTATCCCCATATACGCACCCGGAGGTTCAGCCTCTGGCAGGGGATTTCCTATGAACACCGCGATCTGGAAGACGAGATGGCCGATGACGTCGTTCGCGACCGCGAACTGGACGTGGCCACTTTAGATCTCAGCGCCAGTACTTACGACCGTTTTGGTGGCGGCGCTCTCAACAGCATGCGCGTAAGCGTCTCCTTCGGCCATCTGAATCTCGGCATTGCCGCCGACGCGGCGGCGGATGCCGCCGGACCCGGGACCGAGGGCGCCTACAGCAAATTCACCTACTCCCTGTCGCGCCTGCAACGTCTCACCAACAGACTGAACCTGTTCGGCGCCGTCAACGGCCAGCTGGCCTGGCAAAATCTCGATTCTTCGGAGAAGTTCCTGCTCGGCGGCCCGGCGGCGGTGCGTGCCTACCCGGTCGGCGAGGCGGCCGGCGACGAGGGTCATTGCATAACCGTGGAATTGCGCTACGAACTTCCCGTTAAGCCACGCTGGAGCGACATCCAGATCATCGCCTTTTTCGACGCCGGCAACATCACCCTGTACAACGAAACCTGGGACAACGCCGTGAACACCGCCACCGGCAGAAACGATTACTGGCTCTACGGCGGCGGCGGCGGGATCAATCTGGGCAAGACGGGCCGTTACGCCCTACGAGTCAGCGCCACTCATACCGTCGGCGGCAATCCCGGCCGCAGCACTGCCGGCAAAAACGCCGACAATAAAACCAACGACAGCCGTTTCTGGTTGCAGGGAATCCTTTGGTTCTGATCCCCCCATGCACCGGTGCCGCAAAGCTTCAACCGAAACCTCGATAACGCCTGCTCGGTTTTCCGCACCTCGTAACAGGAGACCTCAATGACTCATATCCATCGCGTCATCTGGTTGACCGTGAAAGAAAAGTGGCTGCCGGGTTCCGAAAAGATGGCGACCGGGAGCACTCGTTCGACACTCGCCATCGGCTGCCTGGCCGCCCTTATGCTCTTTGCCGCCACGGAAATGGCTTTGGCCCTCGACCCCGGCGCCCTGCCCACCGGCGGCCGGATCGTGGCCGGCAGCGGCCATATCGATCAGAGCGGCCATGCGATGACGATCAACCAGCAGAGCGACAAGATGATCGCCAACTGGGAGACCTTCAATATCGGCCAGGGCGCGTCGGTACGATTCAATCAGCCCGCCGCCTCCAGCGTGGCGCTCAACCGAATTGCGGATCGCAACCCCTCGCAGATACTCGGCAGCCTCAGCGCCAACGGCCGGATCTTTCTGCTCAATCCGGCGGGAATTCTGTTCGGACAAAGTGCGCAGGTCGATGTCGGCGGGTTGGTCGCTTCGACCCTCGACATGACCGACGCCGACTTTCTGGCCGGCGCCTATCATCTCAGCGGCAACAGCAGCGGTAGCGTACTTAATCGGGGCGTCATCACCACTACCGACGGCGGCGTGATCGCTTTTGTCGGTAGCCGGGTCGGTAACGAAGGCAGCATCCGTACCCCCGGCGGCAGCGCTGCCCTCATCGCTGGCGAGGACGTCACTCTCGATTTCAGCGGCGACGGCCTGATCAATTACCGCGTCGAGCGTGGAGCCATCGATGCTCAGGCCGAAAATCAGGGGCTGATCCGGGCCGAGGGCGGCATGGTGGTGCTCACGGCCAAGGCGGCGGATGAATTGACCTGCGCCGTGGTCAACAACGAAGGGGTGATCGAGGCGCGCAGTCTGATCAACCGGGGAGGCCGGATCATTCTGGATGCAGAAAGCGGTCAGACCACTGTTTCCGGTACCCTGGACGTTTCGTCGTCCACCGTTCAGGGAGGTACCATCGTCGCAACCGGCGACCGGGTGCTGGTCGGGTCCGGCGCCCATCTCACCGCCTCCGGCCCGACGGGTGGCGGCGAAGTGCTGGTGGGCGGTGGCTGGCAGGGGAGCGATCCCTCGATCCACGAAGCGACCAATACCCTTGTCGAACAGGGTGCGCTGCTGGAAGCCAGCGCCACCGACCATGGCAACGGCGGCACGGTGGTGGTCTGGTCGGACGTGGACCATGCCGATTCGGTCACTCGCGTCCATGGGACCCTGGAAGCCAAAGGGGGACCCAATGGCGGCGACGGTGGCCGGATCGAGACCTCCGGCCACCAACTCGATGTGGCCGGGACGCAGGTGTCGGCCGCCGCTCTGGTCGGAGCTGGCGGTCTCTGGCTGCTCGACCCGAGCGATGCGGTGATCGATCAGACCATTGCCAATACCTATGCAGCCACTCTGAATACCGGCACCAGCGTGACCAACACCGTGTCGGGCAACATCACGACCTCGGGGAACGTCTCGCTGCTGAAGAGCGCCGGTGGCGACGCGACCCTCACCCTCCAGGCCACCGGCTACATCGCCCTGGTGGACGGCTCCTACATCGGCAGCTACACCCAGGATGCCGCCAACGGCTATACCACCAGCATCACCTCGACGTCCAATAAGCTGCATGTGGTCCTCAATCCGGACTTCGACGGCAACAGTTCGGGCGGCTTCTGGCTTCCCGATAGTTCGTCCATCGTCACCAATGGCGGCGACATCACCATCGGTGGCGGAGCCGGGGCCAGCGGGGCGGCAGTTGGCGTGAACGCTAATTCCTATGAGTGGAATTCCCTCATGCGCGGGGTGGCCATCAACGGCACTCTGAACGCCCAGGGCGGCAATATCGTCATGAACGGTCAGGGTTCCGTGGATCCCGGTGTCAGTGCGGCACGCGGAGTCCATATCGGCGGCACGGTGACGACTACCGGAACCGGAACGATTACCATCACCGGCACGGCCGACGGGGCATCCGCCGGCATCGGCATGGGGGGCGGAACCGGTACCGGTTCCGGAACGATAAGCGCGCAAAACGGCAATATCATCCTCATTGGAAACAAGGATACCGGGACGGGGGTTCAACAGTCTCTGGCCGACAGCCAGATTACGACCACAGGAACCGGCAATCTGAGCCTGACCTCGACGGGCGAGGTGCAGGGGACGGGGATTTTCGATATCGGCGGCACGACGACTCTGACCGCCGGTGCCAACAATATCACCATGACCAACACTGCCAACGATTTCACCGGCGCGGTCTCTGTCGTTTCCGGTGGAACGGTTGCGCTCAAGGATGCCGATTCAATTACCCTTGGCAGCTGTGACGTGAGCGGTGATCTCAGTGTTGATGCCCTCGGTTTTGATCTGACCGTGACCGGCGATCTCACCAAAACCAGCGGCGGTGACGCGACCCTGACCCTCAACGCGGTCAATACCATCCTGGTCGATGGGGCCATCAGCAACACCAGCGGAAGCGGCAAACTCGACGTGGTTCTCGATGCCGACAACGATTCCGGAACCGGTGATGGGGCCGGAATTATTCTCCTGAACAATGACATCACCACCGATGGCGGCAGTCTCAGTCTCGGTACCGGGCGTACGGCCTCTATCGGTGGCGTCTCCACTCTGGTGGGTGGCGATGTCTACGTGGCCGGCACGGGAGCGCGCACCATTTCCACCAACGGTGGCGCCGTCGATATCCGCGGGGAGATGATCGTCGCCAACACCAACGGTCTGACCGTCAATTCCAATGGAGGAAATGTCCGCTTCTACGGCCTGCTCAATTCCGGCAACAGTTATTCCAGCGTCACATCCATCGGTACCACCTGGAGCGATGCGTTGGCGGCAGCCGCATCGGGCGCCGGGGATGCCACGGGAAGCACCTATCTGGCGACCATAACCTCCCGGCTGGAGAATGCCGTGGCCGGCCGGGTAGCCAATTACAATCCTTCCTGGCTGGGGGCACGACGGGTCACCGGGATTGGTACGGATGCTCTCTGGCGTTGGGTGACCGGACCGGAAAGTCTGGAGGACGGCGGCAACGGCTTGGGTTTTTTCACCCAAAACAGTACCACCGGCTCCGGTGGAACGGCCTATAACGGCGGATTTTCGAACTGGAGTACCGGCGAACCGAACAACTACAACGGTTTCGCTGCGAATCCCGATCTTACCCAGGAAAACGAATCGGTTCTGCAGTTCACGGGAACCCAGGGGAAATGGAACGATCTGACCGGTGGACCGTCTTACGACAACGTGACTGCCTCAACCCTGGATTATTACGTCAGAGAAACCAATCTGGCCGCTTCGCCGGTAACGGTTGCTGCCGGAACCGGAACGGTAACTTTCTCCGACGCCGTTGGCAGCAGCAAAGCGTTGGCGTCTTTGAATGTGACTTCCACCGGCGACATCGCCATCGACGGCGGCGTGGTCACCTCCGAAGGCACCCAGAGCTACACCGGTAACGTCACGCTCGGGACGGCGGAAACCATCTTGACCCAGACCAATGCCGACACCGACTTCACCGTCCAGACGGGCAAGAGCATCACCAACGCTTCCGGCGGCGATGCCGCGTTGACCATCAAAACCACCGGGAACATTGTTTTGGACGCCGGCAGCGCCATCACCTCCTCGACCGGCCAACTCGATACGGTGCTCTGGGCCGACTCCGACGCCACCGACGGCGGTTACATACACATCAAAGACAGCAGCACCATCAAGACCAACGGTGGCGCCATCAGCTTCGTCGGTGGAACGGACGGTACCGGGTATGCTCAGGGCACAAGCACCCAGACCACAGATCCTCCCCATCAGGACGGCATTTCAATCTACGGCAGTACGCTGGATAGCCGCGTTTACATCGCTGGTAACCCGCAAACCAGCGGGGGTGGAGCAATCACGTTGAAAGGTAAGGGCTATGCCGGAAATCTGACCCTTCACGGCGGTGGGTTGTGGGCCGGATATGGTTCCATCTACACGGGCGGCGGCGACATCGTCATGGATGTGCAGGCTCAGGAGAACATCGGCGCCACTGAGGGTGGCATCCGCTATGGCGCCTTTCTCGACAATATGACGATCAGCACGAACGGCGGAGATGTGCAGATCAGCACGGCATCGCCGTCCACAACTTGGACGGGCTTCTATGCAGGTAATACCAGCAGCCTCACCGCTGGCACAGGAAGTATCACCCTTTCGACCGATCAAATCAGTCTTAGTGGTGCGACGATTAGCGGCACCGGCACGCTGACAATTCAGCCGATCACATCCGACACAACCATCGGCATTGCGGGCGGCGCGGGTACGCTGAATATCGATGCCACGGAATGGGGGTATTTCCAGGATGGGTTCTCCCTGATCACCGTCGGCAGTGCTACTGCAGGCGCAATCACTGTGGGCGGAGCCACGACCTGCAACGACAGCACGACACTTCGGTCAAACTCGACCATCGCCGTTAACGGCGCAGTCACCGCCAACGAAAATCTGGCGTTGACCAGCAACGGGGCCATTACGCAGACCCAAGCGCTCAGTGTCGCCGGTACGACCTCGATTACCGCCGGAACCAACGACGTAACGCTCACCAACACAGCCAATAATTTCACCGGGTCGGTTTCGGTGGTGTCGGCCGGAAACCTGTTCCTCATCGACAGCGATACCCTCAGTCTGGGTACGGTCAGCGCCAGCGGCACCGTGGATATCGCCACCCTGACCGGCGACCTGACCCTGACTGGTGCCGTCAGCACCAGCGACGCCACAGCGAGCGCCATCACCCTCAACGCCGGGGAAAACACGGCGGCCGGTACCGCCACGGGCGGCGACCTCATTATCAGCGGCGGCAGTGTCGGCACCGGCGCCGGTGGCCGCGCCACCCTCTATTCGGGCAGTGTCAGCGGCAGCACCGGCCTGACCACGCTGATTGGCTCCGGCAGCGGCAACTTCCGTTACAATTCCGATGAAACCACCACCAACTTCACTACGGCGTTGGGAACGGGGAAATACGCCATCTATCGCGAGCAACTGACCCTGACCTGTACGGCGGAAAATAAAATCATGACCTACGGTGGAACGACGCCCGCGTTGACCACCACCCTCAGCGGTCTGCAGAACGGCGACACCAGCGGCCAGGCAATCAGTACCTCCGCCACGGTCAGCGTCGGCGGAAGCACTTCAACCTCCGGCAATTACACGGCAGGTGATCACACCCTTACCCCCTCGGGTGCCGTCGGTGGCCTCGGCTATGGATTCAGCTATGTGAATGGAACCCTTACGGTTAATCAAAAAGCCATCACCGCCAGCGGCATTACCGCCGCCAACAAGGTCTACGACACCACC
>JARRKW010000029.1:14267-14861 GCA_037387645.1 Desulfuromonadaceae bacterium | reverse complement strand
GCGGAAGAGCATATGCTCGACGAAGTGGGAGATGCCGTTTTGTCCTTCGGCTTCATTGCGGGATCCGCTTAAAACCCAGACGCCGAGGGTCACAGAGTGAACCCCCGGCATCTGTTCCGTCAAAACCCTGATCCCGTTATCGAGGATGGTTTTTTGTATCATGATACTATCATACCACCGAATCTATTCGGGGATAGTTTCTCCCAGGGCTTCTTTGCGGGAAAGCTTGATTTTCCCCTGTTTGTCGATTCCGATACACTTGACCAGCACCTTATCCCCTTCATTGAGGACGTCGGTCACCGCCTTGACCCGCTCCTTGGCCAGCTCGGAAACATGTACCAGACCGTCGGTTCCAGGATAGATCTCGACAAAGGCGCCGAATTCCATAATCTTACGGACCGTCCCATAGTAGAGCTTGCCGACTTCGGCTTCCTGGGTCAGATCGCGGATCATCTGAATGGCCCGCTTGGCGGCTTCGCCATCGGCCGAAGCGATATGAATGGTGCCGTCATCCTGGATATCGATGGCGCAACCGGTCGCCTCGATGATGCCCCGGACATTTTTCCCGCCGGAACCGATGACGGTCCGCACCTG
>JARRKW010000029.1:0-14240 GCA_037387645.1 Desulfuromonadaceae bacterium | reverse complement strand
CCTGGTCGGCCTTGACCCGGATGCTGGTGATGCGCGGCGCGTACTTGGACAGATCGTCCCGCGACTTGTCGATGACCTTGGCCATCTCGCCGAGAATATGGACACGGCCCGCCTTGGCCTGATCCAGGGCCTGGGTCATGATCTCTTTGGTGACCCCGGAGATCTTGATATCCATCTGCAGGGCGGTGATCCCCGCAGCGGAACCGGTGACTTTGAAGTCCATGTCGCCCAGATGGTCTTCGTCACCGAGGATGTCGGAGAGAATGGCGATGTCATCCCCTTCTTTGATCAAACCCATGGCGATACAGGCAATGGCCTCTTTCACCGGAACCCCGGCATCCATCAGCGACAGGGAGGCGCCGCAGACCGAAGCCATGGAGGAGGAACCGTTCGATTCGAGAATATCGGAGACCACCCGGATGGTGTAGGGGAAATCCTCTTCAGTAGGCAGGATCTTAGAGATACTGCGTTCGGCCAACATGCCGTGACCGATCTCCCGCCGACCGGGGAAGAGCCGCATGCTGGTTTCCCCCACACAGAAGGGAGGGAAGTTGTAGTGCAGCATAAACTTCTTGAATTCCATGCCCTGCACATTGTCCATACGTTGCTCATCCACCTTGGTGCCGAGGGTAGCCGCAACCAGGGCCTGGGTTTCCCCCCGGGTAAAGAGGGCACTGCCGTGGGCGCGGGGCAGGTTGCCGACTTCAACGCTGATGGGACGGATGGTGGTCATGTCGCGGCCATCGATGCGCACCCGATCCCGGGTCACCATCTGCCGTACCACCCGCTTCTCGATGGAACCGATGATGGCGCCGATCTCCTCTTCCCGCTCCTCGTAGGCTTCGGCCAATTGCTCCTGGACCGCCTGGCGATTGTCGGCCAGAGCCGCATAGCGTTCCTGCTTGCTGCGGATCTGCACCGCTTCCAGCACCCGGGCCTCGGCCAGTTCGGTGACCTTGGCTTCCAGTTCCTTATCCGTTTCCGGCACAATGAATTCCCGTTTTTCCAGACCAACCAGGCGAGCCAATTCGGCCTGGGCCGCAATCAGCGGTTGCAGGGCTTCATGGCCAAAGAAAATGGCATCGAGCATTTCCGCTTCGGAGAGGAAATCCGACTCCCCCTCGACCATCATCACCGCGTCTTTGGAACCGGAGATGACGATTTCCACATCACTCTGCTCCTGCTGTTCGAGGGTCGGGTTGGCGATCAGCTGACCGTCGACCCGGCCGACCCGGACGGCGGCGATGGGGCCCTCAAAGGGGATATCGGATACGGCCACGGCCGCCGAGGCCGCCACCATGGCCAGGGTATCGGGATCGTTGACCATATCGACGGAAATAACCGTCGGCATGATCTGGGTCTCGAACATGTAGCCTTTGGGGAAGAGCGGCCGCATGGGGCGGTCGATCAGGCGGCAGATGAGGGTTTCCCGTTCCGAGGCCCCCCGCTCCCGGCGGAAGAAGGAACCGGGAATCTTGCCGCCGGCATAGAATTTCTCCTGATAGTTTACCGTCAGGGGGAAGAAATCCTGTCCCGGACGCATTTTCTTGGCGGAAACCACGGTGCAGAGCACCTTGGTCTCGCCATAGCTGACCACCACGGCGCCATCGGCCTGACGGGCCATTTTGCCGGTTTCTATGGTCAACGGTTGGCCGTTAAATTCAATCTCAACTTTTTGATAAGCCATCTTTTTCTCCTGCACGTCCCGAACGCTTTTAGCTCCGGGCGTGACTTGCGAGGTCAAAACCTCTGTTAACAAAAAAATGGCATAGGAGGTAGACCTGAGACAGGCCCTGGGCAGCAAGATCCTCGCCTGGCAAAGAACCTGCTGCCCGAAATTATCTACGGATACCGAGTGCCTTGATGATGACGCGATAGCGTTCCACATCTTTCTTCTTCAGGTAATCAAGAAGGCGACGCCGCTGCCCGACGATCTTCAGCAGACCACGCCGGGAATGATGATCCTTCTTGTGCGTCCGAAAGTGTTCGGTGAGGTAGGTGATGCGATCGGTCAGCAACGCGATCTGTACTTCCGGAGAACCGGTATCGACCTCATGGGTCTTGAATTTATCTATGATTTCCTGTTTACGTTCTGTGGCCAGCACTGTGCCATCTCCTTTCCAGCTGTTGCGCCGGGCTTACTCCCGACCTTGAGTTAAAGTGTCGAACTTTTATCACAAAATCCGCTTGTTGTAAAGCTGTCTATCGTGCCCCGTCAGATCCGGGAAAAACCCGGATTAATTGAAAATCGCCTCGCTTTTCCTGCCGCCGTTCGGGCTCGAACCGGGCCATGGCCAACAGGCCGTCGGCCGTGTGCAGCTGCACCAGGCTGCCGGCAGCGGGCAGAGCGTCATCGCAAATGTCCGCCAGCGCCGGCGGCACCCCGTTCCCCAGGCGATGTCCCGCTTCGGCGTCAACCCGAAGCACGGGATAATCGCGCAGACCCTGGGTCAGGGAAAGCAGCGACAGCGCGTCCGGTCGCTCCGCGTAGTCGTCCAGGCGGACACTGTCGGCCTCACCGAAAGAACCGCTCCGGGTCCGGCGCAGGGCGGTCATGTGCGCCCCGCAACCGAGGGCTTCCCCTATATCGTGACAGAGGGTGCGAATATAGGTTCCCTTGGAACAGTCAACCAGCAAAGTGACAAAAGGCAAGTCGATCTTTTCCAACTGCAGCCGAAAAATGGTGATTTCCCGCGTCTGCCTTTCGACCTCCAGCCCCTGCCGAGCTAGGCGATAGAGGGGCACGCCATCCTTTTTCAGGGCCGAGAACATGGGGGGCAACTGCCGGATCTCACCGACAAAGGAGGCGCAGACTTCCTCCACCGCCGTCGTGGTCAGCTGATGCCAGCTGCGTTCCGCCAGAATCTGCCCTTCGGCGTCCTG
Organism: Desulfuromonadaceae bacterium; assembly: GCA_037387645.1. Lineage (GTDB taxonomy): Bacteria > Desulfobacterota > Desulfuromonadia > Desulfuromonadales > Trichloromonadaceae > Trichloromonas. Next base: position 11,357 of record JARRKW010000029.1, on the reverse strand, counting down.
GGTATCGGTGCTCTGTCCCAACTTCAGGGTGGCACGATAGGTCTTTCGCCCATCGGTGAGAAACTGCAGGATCCGGGTCCCGGCGCCGACCCCGACCAGCAGAATGCCCGTGGCCATGGGATCCAGGGTCCCGGCGTGGCCCACCTGGCGTTGCCGGCACAGGCGCCGAACCTGACGCACCACGTCGTGGGACGAAATCCCGCCCGGCTTATCAACCACCAACAAACCGTCCATCAATCAGGCCAAAAGCACATCAAGCCGCGAGAAAACCGTGGCCCGCACCTCTTCCAGGCTGCCCTCGATGACGGCCCCGGCCGCGTTGTGATGGCCGCCGCCGCCGAATTCTCGCGCCAGCGCCCCCACATCGATCCGCCCCTTGGAGCGGAACCCCGCCTTGTAGGCCCCGCTGTCGAGCTGGCGGAGAAAGATGGCCACCTCAACCCCCCGCACGGAACGGGGATAATTGACGAAACCGTCGGTCTGTTCGGGACCGGTACCGGTCTCCTCCAGCATCTGCCGGGTAACACTGAGGGAAGCGTACCGTCCGCAGGGAGAGACCGTCAGGGTCGCCAGGGCCAGGGCCAACAGCCGCAGTCGTTTCTCATCCTGACTTTCATACAGCTCGGAAGCCACATCCCAGGGGCCGACCCCCCGCGCCACCATGTCGGCAGCCACACGGAAAGCTTCCGGATCGGCGTTGGAATAGCGAAAGGAACCGGTATCGGCAAGAATGGCTGTATACACGCAGAGCGCCACTTCCGACGACAGGGGATGTCCCGAGGCCTGAATGATGCGATAAACCATGGTGCCGGTGGCGCTGGCCGTCTCATCGACATAGTAGAGATCGCCGAAATCTTCCGAATGCGGATGATGGTCGATATTGACCAAACACCCACAGATCTCCGTGAGTCGGGTACCGGCGCGCCGCAATTCCCCGGCGTCGAGCACGAAGCCGACATCAAACCGCTCGTTTGCGGCAAGCTCATCAACCACGCTTGCCGAACCGGGCAGGAAGGCAAAGGTGGCGGGTACGCCATCACCGTTGTAGGCCATGACCTCCTTGCCCCGTTCCCGCAGAAAGTTGGTCAGGGCCAGGGTCGAGGCAATGGCGTCACCATCCGGATTTTCGTGGGAAGCGAAAAGAAAACGTTGCCAGGAATCAATAATCTCAATAATCTTCCTGATCATCCCCTCTCCCCGACTGAATCTGCTGCAGCAAGCTTTCGATATGGTTACCGTAGGCCAGGGAGCGATCGTACTCGAAAATCAACTCGGGCACGTGCCGCAACCGCATCCGCTTCCCCAATTCGCGGCGCAGAAAGGGAACCGAACTCTTCAGCCCTTTTTCGGTATTTTCCATCTCGGCCGCCGAACCCATGGCCGAAAAGTAAACCCGAGCCAAACTGAGATCGGCATTCATTTCCACTGCGGTAATGGTCACGAAACCGATCCTGGGATCCTTCAGCCCCTTGACCAAAAGCGCCGAGATCTCTTTGTGAATCTGCTCCCCGACGCGATGTGAACGTTGTGTTTCCAAAGCTGTATCCGTCAATAATGTAAGAACTCGACAAACCGATCGATCACTTCGGCGTACCCGGACTGTTCGATGTCGTCAATGATTTTTTCAAACACGGCATGCGCCACGGCCTCCTCCCGATGCACCACGGAAAAGCCGAGCCGCGCGCGCTGCCACAGGTCATGCGCCCCCGTTTCGGCGCAGGAGACGGGAAAACGCGAGCGGCACCGACCGAGCAGTTTCTGGACCAGGCCGCGTTTTTGTTTGAGATTGAGTGGCGAATGGAGCAGGATTTCCAGCTGCAGCACCCCGACGACCATCCGTGTCCGTCCTCCCGTTAAAGGGTGGTTTTGATCGATTCCATCTCGAAAGCCTCGATGATATCGCCGATCTTGATATCGTTATAATTCTCCAGGCCGATACCGCACTCGTAACCGGAAGCGACTTCTTTCACATCGTCCTTGAAACGCTTGAGGGAGGTCATCTTCCCTTCGTAGACCACCACATTGTCGCGAACCAGGCGAACACCCGCGCCCCGGATAATTTTGCCGTCCAGGACATAGCAACCGGCGATGGTGCCGACCTTGGAGACATTGAAGGTCTCCCGGACCTCGGCGCGTCCCAGATGTTTTTCCCGCAGGGTCGGCGCCAGCAGACCCTCCATGGCGTCCTTGATGTCCGCAGCGGCATCATAGATGATGTTGTAGAGGCGGATATCCACCCCTTCCGCTTCGGCCAGATGCATGGCTTTCGGTTCGGGACGGACGTTGAAACCGAGAACGATGGCGTCGGAGGCCGAGGCCAGGGTAATGTCGCTTTCGATAATGCCGCCCACCGCAGTGTGGATGACCACCAGCCGGCAGGCATCGGTGGACAGTTTGAGCAGGGTATCCTTGACCGCCTCGACGGACCCCTGCACGTCCCCCTTAATGATGACCTTGAGTTCCTTGACCTCGCCTTCCTGGATGCGGGCATAGAGCTGCTCCAGGGAAATCTTGTTGTGTTTGGCCAGCTCGGTTTCGCGTATTTTCTGCGCCCGGTGTTGGGCCACATCCTTGGCGATCTTTTCGTCCTCGACGGAATGGAAGGTATCCCCCGCTTCCGGCACACCGGAAAGACCGGTCACCTCGACCGGACAGGACGGCCCGGCTTCCTCGACCCGATCGCCCCGATCATTGACCATGGTCCGTACCCGGCCATAGTGGATCCCGGTAACAATGGGATCCCCAATGCGCAGGGTCCCCTCCTGCACCAGCACCGTGGCAACCGGTCCGCGACCACGGTCCAGACGGGCCTCGACAATGGCGCCCTTGGCGCGTTTTTTCGGATTGGCCTTGAGATCCATGACCTCGGCCTGCAGCAGAATCATCTCCAGCAACTGGTCGAGATTGGTGCGTTGCTTGGCGGAAACTTCCACGTAGATGGTCTCACCGCCCCACTCCTCGGGGAGCATCTCAAACTCGGTCAGTTCCTGCTTGACCTTTTCGGGATTGGCGTCCGGTTTGTCCATCTTGTTGATGGCCACGATCATCGGCACCCCGGCGGCCTTGGCGTGATTGATGGCCTCCTTGGTCTGCGGCATGACGGAATCATCGGCGGCCACCACCAGCACCACGATATCGGTGACCTTGGCGCCCCGCGCCCGCATGGCGGTAAAGGCTTCGTGACCGGGCGTATCGAGGAAAGAAATCTTCTTGCCGTCCAGTTCCACCTCGTAGGCGCCGATATGCTGGGTAATGCCGCCGGCTTCCTTATCCGTGACGTTGGTGGCGCGAATGGCATCGAGCAGACTGGTTTTGCCGTGATCGACATGCCCCATGATGGTAACCACCGCCGACCGTTCCTGCAAGTACTCGGCGCCCTGGGCCTCCCCCTCGCCCATACGCATGCTGGAGTGTTCCAGCACCGTCTCCTCGTCAAAGGCGACGTTTTCCACTTCGTAGTTGAATTCGGTAGCCAACAGGGCCGCCGTCTCATAATCAAGGGGATGGTTGATGGTCACCATGGACCCCTGTCGCATGAGCTCCTTGATCAGATCGTTGGCCTTGACCCCCATGCGCTTGGCCAATTCACCGACGGTGATAACGTCGCTGATGCGGATAATCCGCTTGATGGCCTTGGATACGGTAACTTCCGTTTTCTTGATCGGCTTGGCACCCTTACGCCCACGACGCAGTTTGTCGCCGCGTTCGGGCTCGAACACTTCCCGCCGCTGGCGCCGCTTCTGCCCTTCATGTCCGCGATTCTCATCGTAATCGGCGCCCTTGCCCTTTTTATTTTTCTTCCCGCCACGGGCTTCTTTGGCCGGAAAGGGTTCCGCAGCTGCAACGGGAGGCATGGCCGGCCGAGGGGGCCGGGCTCCAGCGCCGAAGCGGCCGGCGCCTTCAGGGGCAGTGCCACGCCCTCGCGGGCCGCCGGCAGGACGTCCTTCGGTCGTGGCAGCGGCTTCGGCCGCCGGCCGGTCCTCACGACCACGCCGACCAGCGCCGGCAGGCGCAGCGGCTCGCTCATGGCGTCCATTCTCGCGCCCACGGGATTCTGTCGGCGTCACCAGGGGCAGTTCGACCCGGCCGAGAATCTTGGCCCGCGACGGCGTAGCCTTCTGCGGCTCACGCTCCTTGTCCATGGCGGCACCTTTGTCGGAACGGGTTTCGGCCCTGCCCTTTTCCACCGGTTTTTTGGCGCCAGCCGACGCAGCAGGCCTGTCGGCTGCTTTCTTTGACTCCACCTTTTTCGCTTCTGCGGCCGTCGGCTTGGCGGGCGCCTCCCCTTTGGCCTCGGAAACGACGGGTGCAACCGCTTCTTGTACCGCCTCCGGGGCAGATTCCGCCGCCACCTTCTCTTCCACCTTGCTCTCGACCGGAACCGCAACCTCGGGCTCTACGGGAGTTTCAACGGCTTCCGCAACAGACGCAGTCGGAGGAGTCACGGCGACAGGGGGGGCCGGCTCCTCTTTCTCTTTTTCCTCTTCAACCTGCTTGGGCGCCACCACCGGCTCTTCCGCCGGGACCTCGGCGGACTCTTCGGGAGTTTCGCTAGCGGCCGCTACTTCCGGCCGAGGCTTGACTTCCTTACGCCGACGACGGATAACGCCGTTGCTGATCCGTTCCTCATCGACCTTTTCTTCCACCGGTGTGTTGGCCATCTCGAATCTCCGAAGATCCTCATCCTCAAGCACGCTCGAATGTGACTTGACCTCAATTCCCGCCTGCTTCAGTTGTTCCATGACAACCTTGTTGTCAAGACCCAGCTTCTGGGCCAATTCATATACTTTTGTCTTTCCCATCAAATCTCCCCTGCGATTTGCTTATATCGAAGCATTTCTGCTTTTATGGATTCCGCCAAAGCACTTTCCTTCAGGGCGAGCACGCTGCGTTCAGCCTTCCCCAGCATTCTGCCCAGACCTTCCTTGTCGAGCAGGTAGCAGCAAGAGACGCCTCTGGCGGCGGCACTGCCGACAACCTTTTTGCCGATGCCATCCGAAACATCGTTGGCCAGCACGATAAGAGCGAGCCGTCCCGACGGCAACGCATCCAGCACCATGCTGCTACCGGAAATCAACACACCGGATTTCCGCGCCATCCCCAGCAGACTGACCATTTTATCGGTTATGGCCTGGAGCAGCTGGGACTTCAACTGGGCAACCGCCGGCTGAATGTCCTGATTCTTGAATGCCCGTTGAAACTGGCGGCGCTTGACGGCCGTTTCCAGACAAACGTCGTTGAAACAGAGATAGGCACCGCGTCCAGGTAACTTGGTTCGATAATCCACAAGCAGGTCATGCGCAGGGGATAAAACGAAACGCACCATATCCTGCGGGTTTCGGGCTTGCCGGCATCCCAGGCAGGTTCGCAGCGGGCGGTGTCCTACGGCTGACATCCTGGAATGTTATTCCTTTTCCTCAGCGCTGTCCTCGGCAACCTCGGAAGACTCAACCTCTTCCTCCTGCGGCGCGGCCTCTTCGATTACCGGTTGTTCAGTTTCGCTGGACAGTTCTTCCTCAGCCGCCCCCTCGCCCTCATCGTCAGCGGCGAGAGTCCCTTTGGCCTCCTCAAGCTCGATTTCCGCGGCCCGGGTCTCGCTCTTGATGTCGATCTTCCAACCGATCAGCTTGGCGGCCAGTCGAACATTCTGCCCCTTCTTGCCGATGGCCAGAGAGAGTTGATCATCGGGCACGATGATTTCCAGGGCCTGCTCATCACTGTCCACATAGACGCGGGTCACCTCCGCCGGCGCCAGGGCCGCATAGGCGAAACGGGCAATATCGGAAGTCCAGGGAATGATGTCGATCTTTTCCCCGCGCAGTTCGGAAACAACATTCTGCACCCTGGAACCACGCATGCCGACACAGGCGCCGACCGGATCAACATCCGGATCATGGGAATAAACGGCGATTTTGGCGCGGCTGCCGGGCTCTCGGGCAACGGACTTGACCTCGACGATCCCTTCGGTGATTTCCGGCACCTCAAAACTGAACAGGGCCGCAACCACGCCGGGATGGGTTCGTGAAAGAATGATCTGCGGCCCTTTGGTGGACATTTTGACTTCCGACACATAGGCCCGCACCCGATCGCCCTGGCGGTAATTCTCCCGCGGCACCTGTTCCCGCTGGGGCAGCAATGCCTCGGCCCGGCCCAGGTCGACGATCAGATCGCCCCGTTCGTAACGCCGGACAATGCCGTTGACCAGTTCACCGACGCGATCCTGGAATTCATTGAACACGCCTTCGCGTTCCGCTTCCCGGACCTTTTGAATGATCACCTGCTTGGCGGTCTGGGCGGCAATGCGACTGAAGTTGCTGGCATCAAGCTTCATCCCGAGGGAATCGCCCTCTTCCACCTCGCCGTCGATTTCCCGCGCCTCGTCCAGATCGATTTCCTTGTACGAATCCTGAACGTCCTTGACGACAGTGACAAACTCGAAGACCTCGACCTCGCCCAACTCGTCATTGTAGTGGGCCTCAAGATCCCGGGTATTGCGATATTTTTTATTGGCCGCAGAGAGGACAGCGGACTCCAGGGCTTCAATCAGTACCGCCCGATCGATACCCTTGTCCTTTACCACCTGGTCAATAATATGATTCAGATTTGTGACCATCCCAACTTCCCCCAATCTTCGATCTACGCAGGGTTTATATCCAGACAGACCGGTGACCCGGCTGTTGCTTATCGGTCAGTTCAATTCAGACCGTATCGTCCTCGACCCCCAGCAACTGCCCAACGAAGGTTTTCCGCTGGTGCCCACGCTGATCCGGATCCAGGCTCTCAAAGGTCTTGATTTTGACGAGTCGCCCGGCAAAACGCCGGAAGTCTTCGATTTTCTTCAGGGGACGATCGATGCCCGGCGAAGAAACCTCCAGCCGATAGGCCGTATGCACCAGATCTTCGACATCGAGCAGGGTACCGATTTCACGGCTCACCTCGGCACAGTCATCGAGGGTCACGCCGCCTTCCTTATCGATAAAAAACCGCAGATACCAGTCGCGCCCCTCATGGGTATATTGCAGATCGACCAATTCCATGCCCATGGCTCCGAGAACCGGTTCGACCAAAGCGGCTAGCTGCTCCAGCAGCGCTTGCTGTGACACCTTACAAACCCCCAAATAAAAAAAGTGAGCAGGGGCCCACTTCTTTCCTAGTGAACAAATATAACACACGGTGTATAGCACTGTTGCCCACCGATTGCAAGCACTATTATCGGAAAAAACCGGCGCCAAGGCGGGATTCGGGTGTTATTTCAAAGCCAGCAGGGTCAAACTTTCGGCATGGAAGGTTTGGGGGAAAAGATCGACCGGTCGGGACCATTGCAACTCATAGCCCTGATGCAGCAGCGGCACCAGATCCCGCGCCAGAGTCTGGGGATCGCAGGAGACATAGAGAATCCGCGCCGGACGCTCCGTCGCCAGCTCCCGCACCACCTCGTAGGCGCCGGTCCGGGGGGGATCGAGCAATACCAGATCAAACCCGGCTTCGCCCGTCAACGCCCGACAGGCGCCCTCGGCCGTACGGGCATGGAAACAGGCATTGCCGATGCCGTTGGCAACAGCGTTTTCCCGGGCCTTGGCGATGGCGGGTGGATAATTTTCCACGCCGACCAGCTCCGCGGCCATTGCCGCCAGAGGGAGGGAAAAGTTGCCCATGCCGCAACACAGATCCAGAACCCGCCGGGGCCGCCCCTCCCCGGCCGCCGCCAGGACCAGGGCGACCAAGCGCCGGTTCATGTCCAGATTGACCTGGGCAAAACCGCCCGGCCCGTAGGCCAGGCGCAACCCGCCATGGTCCAGCGGATGGATAACCAGATCCTCCGGACCGATGACCGGCAGCAGTGTATCCTTACGCCCGACCTGCAGAAACAGGGCATAACCGGCCTCCAACACCCGCGGCCGCAGGTAATCGGCCAGGACCCGCTCGGAACCGGGCAGGACATGGACCACCGCCCGCAGGCGCCCTTCGTCGTCCCGGGCCAGATCAACCTGGGGAATGCGTTCGGGACAGGGCGATCCAGGCAACCAGGAGCGGAACCGGGCCAGGGCCTCATTGATCGGCTCGGCGGCAATGACGCAGGACGCCACGTCAATGACGTAGTGGCTGCCGCGCCGGTAGAACCCCATGACGAACCCCTGTTCGGTCTGCCGACATTTGAACTGCACCCGACTGCGGTACCCCCATTCCCCGGCGGCGGCCAGCAGCGGCTGCAACCGCTCCGCACCCACCCCGGTCTGGCGCAGCAAACTGTCGTGAAAAATCCGTTCCTTCCAAACGCCCTGCTCCGCATAGGGCAGATGTTGCCACTGGCAACCGCCGCACTGGCCGAAAACCGGACAGACGGGCGGGCGCCGCCGGTCCGAGGGTTCGATCAGTTCAACCAGTTCGGCTTCGGCATAGCGTTTCTTGTCACGCACGATGCGACAGCGCACCCGGTCGCCGGGAGCCGCATAGGGAACGAAGATGGTTTTGCCGTCCAGCCGGCCGACCCCGTTGCCGCCATAGGCCAGACCGGCAATGGACAGTTCGAAAATCATGACGACAACCGGAAAGAACGGATCTTGGATGACCGTTGGGCCAGCTCCCGGGAGATCAGACGGGCAGGAAAATGGGAATGCTGCAGATAGGAAAAACTGCTTTTGACAAAGGACTCGATCATCTCATGACGGACCCGGTCCAGATCGGCGCCGGCCACCCCCATGCGTTCCAGCTGCCGGCACCAGAGGACTTCAGCCCCCAGCAGGCGGCGCACGCGATCCGCTTCTGCGCGAGGATCCTCCGCCGTACCGAACAGCTCCGGCCGGATCGTGAGTCGACAGCGAATTTCAATCTTCACCCGGTGATAGTCACCAAAATAGCGATTGCTCTGGTCGACAAAATCAACCTGAGCACCGTTATGCAAGCATTCGCTGCGAAGAATTTGTTCCATAGAGACTCCCAACATCCATCAATCGGTAATTTTTTTCCGGCGCTCCGATTCAGTCCAATCGATCCGGCTGAACATGCCGTGCAGAATGCGCACCTCACGATCATTGAGCCCGGCCCGACCGAAGATGCGCCGCAAACTGCGCAGAATATGATCGGGGTTGTTGCTGTCGAGAAAATCGATATCGAGCAGGGTCCGCTGCATGTGCGCATACAGCCCGGCCAGCGTCTGCCCACTGGCCAGCTGTTTCCGACCGTGACTCTTCCCCCGCATTTCCCCCAGGGCCTTGGCGGTTTCATAGAGACAGAGGGATACCGCCTGGGCCAGATTCATGGAAGGCAGTTCCTCGCAGGTGGGGATGGTGATGAAGCGCTGGCAGAGATCCAGCTCCCGGGTCAGCAAACCTTTATCCTCCCGCCCGAACACCAGGGCCACCCGGCCCTGCTCCGTCAGCGGCAGCAGATGGCGGGCCGCCTCGTCGGGATGCAGGAAATCCTCCCGGTACTTGCCGAACCGACGGGTGGTGCCCAGGGCCAGCTGGCAATCGGCCAGGGCCGTTTCGAGATCGGTAAATATCCGGGCCTGATCGAGCAACTCCGCTGCCCTGACCGCCATGCGGCGGGCCTCGTCCGCCTTCGGATCGGCGCTCGGATTGACCAACCGCAGGTCGCTGAAACCGAAGTTCATCATGGCCCGGCAGATGGAGCCGAGGTTCAGATCCCCCTGGGGCTCGACCAGTACCACCGCCACCTTATCCAAAGACGCCGCAACGCCGGAAGCCGCCGTCATCCGAGATCCCCCAAAACAAATTGGACGATGCCCGCTGCCAGGATGGCGGCGGTTTCGGTACGCAGAATCCGCGCCCCGAGGGAAACCGGCAACAGCCCGTGCGCCTGGGCCGCAGCCGCCTCTTCCTCGGTGAACCCCCCTTCGGGACCCACCAGCAGGGCCACCCGGCCCGGATTCTGCCGGCAGATGGCCTCCTGCAGCGTCCAGAAGGTCGCCTTTTCATAGAGCATGAGACGCAGATCGGCCTCCGCAACCTCTTCCAAAACGGCATCCCAGTCCAGCACCGGCGCCAACTCGGGAATGATGCCCCGCCGACATTGCTTGGCCGCCCGCAACAGCACCTCGGGCCAGCGGTGGGATTTTTTCTGTCCGGCATCCCGTTCGGCCAGGGTGGTGGAACGCCGACAGGTGTAGGGAACGATGCGGGTCACGCCGATTTCAGTAAGTTTCTGCAACACCAGCTCAAAGCGCTCTTTTTCCGGCAGGGCCTGAAAAACCACCAGCTCCAGATGGCTTTCCGGGGCGGCGTTGAGTTGTTCAAACGGAACGATTTCGGCCTCCTGCGGACCGAGTCGGGTCAACCGTCCACGCCAGCAGTTTCGGGCGTCGTCCATCAGGCTATAGGCCTCGCCGGGACGCGGATCCCAGCACTCCAGGGCGGCGCGGGCGGCAGTGGACAACCGCAGGGGCTGATCGAGCCGAAGCGGCTGCGCAACCCGGATGCAGCTGGCGGCGCCGCCGCGGTTAACGCATGCTCGGAGCAAAACCGGCCTCCCGATATTGGGCGAAACGAGCCCGGGCCGCATCCCTCAGTTCGGGATCGTACAGCTCGGCAAAATCGATGACCTGCTCAAATTGGCTCAGAAACTCCACGGAACAGGGTTGCCCCAGGATCAGGACCCGGGCGCCGTTGGGATTGCCTTCCCGGGTGGTGATCACCACCGGATCGTCCAGGCAGTCGACCGCCCCGCTATCACAGGCATGGGGCAAAAAGGCGCCCTTCTTCCAGGTCCACATGAACCGATCCAGGGTGATGGCCTGGTTTTCATCGCTGACGGTGATCAGGACCCGCCGCCCGCCGCCGAAATACTCCTCGGCCAGCAGACACAGATGCTTGGCCTTTTCCTTCTTTTCCAAGCGGACAAATTCAACCTTGGTCATACCCCACCACCCATGGCATACATGCAAGCGAGACCATAAAAAGAGGCGGCCCAAACGAACCGCCTGCGCAGAAAACCGTGTCGCCCCCGCTCAACCCAACAGGCGCTGCATCATCTCATGCCCCCGGGCCAGATAACCCCCGGTGGCATGGGCCTCCTTTTCGCTGAAGCCATCGACCTGACCGACGGGCGGAAAGACCCCGTCGGAACCGTACAGGGCATAGGGCACCGGATCCAGGGTATGGGTCATCTTCCGCACCGGAGTCGGATGATCGGGCAACACCAGAATCCGATAATCGCCGAAGGCCTGCAAACCGTCGACCACCGTCCCGACCACCTTTTCATCGAAAGCCTCGATGGCGGCGATTTTATCCACCAGGTTGCCGGCATGAGCCGCCTCGTCCGGCGCTTCCACATGCAGATAGACAAAATCACGGCTCTGCAAAGCCGCCAGGGCAGCTTCGGCCTTGCCGAGATAATTG
>JARRKW010000028.1:0-8895 GCA_037387645.1 Desulfuromonadaceae bacterium | reverse complement strand
GAGGTGCCGCAGCAGTCCGTTTTTGCCCTGGTCGAGATTCCCGCGTTGGCCGTTTCCGCCGCTGCAGTTTATGAGAAAAAATCCTCCTCGCAGACAACCAGCAGCCTGCTGGCCGATTTGCTCAACGATGTCTATGCCAGCTGGTTTGCCGAAGAGGGCGGGCGTATGGATGAACTGGCCCAAAAACTGTTGGAGGATGAGGGGACCCAACAGCAGGTATTGTTGCTGGCCGAGGAAATCTACAGTACGACCCGGCAGCAGGTTGAAACGACAGCGGATCCGGTCGCAGTGTCACAGCCCCCGACACAGGACGTTGTCTCTGCCCCCGTGGCCGTCGAACCTGCCACCGATAGCTCGCCTCCGCTCCGGTCCAATGGGGCATTCTGGGGCCTGCTCGCTGTTTGGGTTACGCTGTCGGTACTTTTTATTCGGCGGGGGTTGCGGCTGACCGCTTTCCGGTCGGCTGCCCAGGAGGGGGAGGATGACGCGGACCCGGAGGCGTCGGAAGATGCTGTTGCCGGCGCTGCTGAAGAAATTCCCCGGCAGTGGAGTCTCGAGGTTCTGCAGGCGCTGGAATGGAAACGGTTCGAAACCGTCTGTTACGAATATTTACGTGCAACCGGTTATCGGCCGCAGGAAATCCGCATCGGATTTGATGGCGCGGTTGATTTCAAGGTTTATATGCCGGACATCGAAAAACCGGTCGGGTTGGTTCGATGTCGAGGGGGAATGGCCGGTCGGATCGATGTCCAGGCACTGCGGGATCTGCTGGATGTCATGACTGAAGCAAAGATCCGCAATGGAAAATTTATCACCTCGGGAGAATTTGACCCAGAGGCCGCGGCTTTTGCTCACGGGCGGAATCTGCAGTTGCTTTCCGGCCGGGAGTTGTTGGCTTCTCTGTTGCGTCTGCCCGAAAAAAACCAGCTAAAACTGCTGAGAATGATTGTCCGCGGCGATTATCATACCCCCACCTGTCCGCGATGCGGACATAAAATGATTTTACGAGCAGGGCCGGGGGAAACGTTTTGGGAGTGCCCCAAATACCCTCGCTGTCAAGCGACAATGCGAAGGCTTGGGAAAAACAATTAAGTGGAGTGTTCTCTATGAAATATAGCGTTCCCGTCTGTTTTCTTTCGTTGTTGATTTTGGTCAGCGGATGCAGCATCGAGACCCTGAAACAGGGGATGTACGAAGGAGCGGTGGAACATCAGCGCCTGCAAGATTATCCCAGCAACTCCCTGGACGAGCCGCCGAGCTATCCGCAGTATCAGGATGAGCTGAAACAACGGAGTGCCGGGGAATAACCAAGGGTTCTTTCTCAGCCCGTTGGTCGCGACGAAGGGGCTTCGCTGTTGTAACGGCGAAAAGCTTCCCGGACGCTTTTTCGCAGTTGTCCCTCTTCCCAGGGTTTGAGGAGATATTTGAAGATGGCACCGCGGTTGATGGCTTCGGTCAGAACACTCATGTCGGAGCAGCCGGAGAGCATGATCCGGATCACTTGCGGGTGCAGTTCTTTGCCACAGCCCAAAAACTCGGTGCCGTTCATTTTGGGCATATACATATCGGAAATCACGACACCGATGGGGTTGGTCGCCAACAGTTCAAAGCCTTCCGGCGCTGACGTGGCGGCAAAGACCCGATAGCCGTCTTCAATCAATATCCGCTTGAGGGCCGCAAGGATGTTCGGTTCGTCATCCACCAGCAACAGGGTGCGGCCGGCGCAGAAATCCTCCTCCGTCGCCAGATCGAGTTGTCGATTCTGCCGTAACATGGTTTCGAATTCGTCGGCTGGAACCGGGCGACTGAAATAAAATCCCTGCATTTCATCACACCCCTGCGAACGCAGGTATTGGAGCTGTCCTTCGGTTTCGACCCCTTCGGCGATGACGCCCAAATTCAGACTGTGCCCCATGGCAATGATGGCTCTGGCCAGGACGGCATTATCGGGGTCGCTGGTGATGTCGCGTACGAAGGACTGGTCGATTTTCAGTTTCTGAAAGGGAAAACGTTTGAGGTGGTTGAGGCTGGAATAGCCGGTGCCGAAATCATCCATCGCCAGTTTGATCCCCATGCGTTGGAGCTCATTCAGTGTCGTCAGGGCGCAATCCACATCGTGCATGACCATGCTTTCAACGACTTCCAGTTCCAGATACTGTGGTTCCAGCCCGGTTTCCCGCAATACCCGGGAGATCATCAAAACCAGATCCTTTTCCCGGAACTGGCGGGGGGAAAGATTAACCGCCACCACCAGTGGCGGAAATCCCGTTTCCTGCCAGGTTTTGGCCTGTGCACAGGCCTGCCTCAGCGTCCATTCACCGATGGGAACGATAAGGCCCGTTTCCTCGGCCAGGGGGATAAACTGGCCGGGGGAAATGAAACCCAGTTCCGGGCTTTGCCAGCGCAGCAGGGCCTCCATGCCGATGATGCGACCGGAAATCAGGCTTACCTGCGGCTGAAAATGCAGCAGCAATTCCCTGCGGTCGAGAGCGTGGCGCAGGAACTTCTCCATGGTCATGCGCGCTACGGCCTGGTCATTCAGTTTTCTGGCATAGAACTGGTAGCCGTCCTGTCCATGTTTTTTGGCGCGATGCATGGCCACCTGGGCATGGTTCAATAGACTCTGGACCTCTTTTCCGTCTTTGGGGAATAAGCTGATGCCGATGCTGCAGGTGACGATAAGTTCGTCTTCCATGAGGTTGCAAGGATCTCTTACCAGGGCGCTGATTTTTTCCGCCACCTTGGCGGCATCCTTAAGTGCGATAGGCTCGGAAAGAATGACGACGAATTCGTCTCCGCTGTAACGTGCCACGGTGTCGGTGGCGCGGAGGCATTCCGTTAAACGTTTTGCCACGATTTTCAACAGCTGGTCCCCTGTGGCATAGCCGAGGCAGTCGTTGATGTTTTTGAAATTGTCCAGACCGACGAAGAGCACGGCCGCATTCCGATTGTAGCGACTGGCATGGGAAAGGATCTGCTGAACCCGGTCGAGCAGGAGATTGCGGTTGGGTAAGCCGGTTAATTTGTCATGGTTGGCCTGATATTCCAGTTGTTCCCTGTAGCGTTTGGCTTCGGTGCTGTCGTTCAGAACACCTATAAAGTGACTTATCCCGTCACCTTCGTCCCGTATCGGTGACAGCTTGAAATCGTACCAGAGTGGCGAGCCATCTTTACGGTTGCCCCGGATCAGGGCATGCCCATCCCGTTTTTCACGTAACGCCGCCCGGATTTCTTCCAGGCCCGGTTGGTTCTGGACCTTGGTGAGCAGGGGCTCGAGTTTTTGTTCCAGGATTTCGTTGGCAGAATATCCGCTGAGGCTTTCAAAGGCGGGATTGACATAGCTGACGGAGGCGTCGGCAAGTGTGGCGTCGAGGATCACAATGCCGCTGCTGCAGGAATCGATAGCCTTTTGCCTCAGCCGCAGGCTCTTCAGGGATTGCTGTTTCTGAACGGCCCGGTTGAGTTGTCGTAGTATCTGTTCAATGACATAGGGGTTGGCGAGAAAGGAAAATGCCCCGCTGTGGATGGCCGCAATTGCCGTGTCGGGGGTGGCGTTCCCGGCAAGGACGATGACTTCCGTTTCCGGATGTTGGGTTTTGACCCGATTTAACAATTCGAGTCCGGACATGTCCGGCAGGTCGAAATCGATCAGGAGCAGATCGACAGAGTGCTCTTGTAACAAAACGAGACCCGCCTCTCCCCTGTCGCTGGTCAGAACCCGATGCCCTTTGCCATGAAGGATATCGACAAGGGTTTTTCCGAGCTCAAGATGGTTGTTGATGAGCAGAATACAAGATCGGGAAACGGGCATTTTCGTCCTTCCACGGGGATAATGCGGTGGTTCGAATCAGTGGAATTGTCAAGCGTCATCTTCACGGACTTGTTTAGATCGGTGCAGGCAAGGCAAACTGGCTGGCTGGCAACCCAAACCAAAGCTTGTTAATAGCATACAATAATATCAGATTTGCCGCAGATTAGAAGGGGAGCGGGGAGATTGGGAAAAGACCTGATGGTTGTATAATTCAGATTGTCAAAAATTCTGGGGTTTCTTCTCTAGCGAAATGCCGCAGGAAGTTCGGAGAACTGCCGTTGCTCATGGATATGAAAGAGGTTTTTCCCCTCCGGGGCTAAAATCTTTGACAGGTCGGGGGAATACCTTGTAGGCTGGGCAGCCGTCGTAGAGAATCGCCGACGTATGTTTTTTGGGCTTTGGCCCAGGTTTGTTCAACCCCCAGCTAAAAGGAATAAATTCATGAATTTTACCGAGACCGGCGCCAAAACGCTCTCCGAACTGTATCCGAATGTTTCCAGGCTTATCCTGTTTGTGGCGTTTGAAAAGGCTGATTCGGATGCCGAACCGAACTATCAGCAGATTATCTTCACACCGGATTCAGAGGCGGCGTTTCGTCTGGACTGTTCGCGGGACGAATGTGTTGATGGTGGTTTCGACTATGCCCCTTTTATCGATCAGTTGGTGCAAAGCGGTAAGGATCGGGACCATGGAAAGATGGTCTGCCAGGGGCGGCTTTGCTGTGGCGAGGGAGAAACGCCCTGTTCCTTGCAGTCGGAGTATCGGATTTTTATTCAGGGCGCCTGATTCCGGTCATTGAGCCGGGGGGTTTCATCGGGGCGATAATGCGTAACAGGTGGTCAGGCAAGCTCTCCACGGAAGTCAGCGTCGGACCGAAGGTTTGTTGCCTGAGATCGTAGCTCGCGTTCGTCCCCGGGTGGATATGACGATGGACCGACCCAACGCCGCGTTGGAATTGCTGAGACACAGTCTGCAGCGGCATCCCGATAAAACCGCTTATATCTGTGGCGAAGATAAAATCTCCTACCGGGAACTTGACGCCGCCGGTAAGGGTTTTGCCGCATTGCTGATGCGGGAGGGCATTGCAGCGGGGGATCGAGTGGTGTTGGCGCTGCCCGATTGTATCGCTTTTCCGGTCGCCCTGCTTGGTTGTCTGCTGACGGGTGCCGTGGCTGTTATGGCCGGAACGGAACAGACGCCGGAAAATTTGCAGCATATTTTGGCGGACAGTCAGGCGCGTCTGTTGGTACGAACGGAGGCTGCGGAGATGGTCGGGGGGGATGCTGTTCGGCCATTGCTCTGTGATCGGCGTGGCCCTCTGACGCCGGTCCCGAGTGACGAATTCAATTCTCCCTTTCGACCTTCCGAGGACGCTTTTGCGTTTATGCTCTACAGCTCCGGTTCCACCGGAAGACTGAAAGGGATTCCGCATCGGCATAACAGCTTGCTGCTGCCCTGTCAACTGGTGGGGGAGCAGGTATTTGGTCTGCGGAACGATGACCTCATTTTTTCCACCAGTAAACTTTCCTTTGGCTACGGTCTGATCAATTCCTTTTCCTTCCCCCTCTGGTTTGGGGCAACGGCACTGCTGCATGCCGACAGAACGGAAATCGGTGCCGTGCTGGAGCTGATCGAGCGCCATCGTCCCTCGGTTTTTTTCTCAGTACCGACTGTTTATGCCCAGATGATTCTGGCGTGGAGCGAACCGGCTCCGCAGTTGCCCCTGCGTTTGTGCTGTTCTGCCGGTGAGGCGCTGCCTGCCTTGTTGTTCGAGGAGTGGCGGTATCTCACCGGTTTGGAGATTCTGGACGGCATCGGTGCCAGCGAACTATCCCACCACTTTATTTCCAATCGGCCGGGACAGGCGCTAGCCGGTTCCGTCGGATGTGTGGTGCCCGGCTATCGGGTGAAACTGGTGGACGCTGACGGTCGGGAAGTCCCCGAGGGGGAGGAGGGAGATTTGCTGGTGAGTGGTGGGACTCAGGCACCCTGCTATTGGAACCTGCCGGAACTGACCTGCCGAACCATGTTGCCAAACGGGTTTATCCGTACCGGGGATATTTTTCTACAGCGGAATGGCCATTACTATTATCGTGGTCGCAGGGACGATATGATCAAGGTAGATGCCCGCTGGGTTGCCCCTGCCCAGGTGGAAGCCGTGCTGTTGGAACATCCGGCGGTTGCTGAATGTGCCGTGGCAGCGGTCACGGTAGGACCGCTGGTTCGTCCCGGTGCCTTTTTGGTTCTGGTTCCAGGTTGGACCTGGTCACCGGCATTGGTCCGGGAACTGCGGGATCGATTTCGCTCACGATTACCCGAGTATATGCATCCTGCCCGGTTCAGGGTGCTGGGCCGGTTGCCGCGTACCGCGACCGGTAAGATTCAGCGCTATCGGTTGCGGCAATTGACCTGACCGCCGCTTCCAGGCATAATCCGGGTCGTTTGTAATGGAGTGAAAGGAGTGAGTAAATGGATATACGAGATGAACTGAAGAAGCTGATTCTGGAGCAGGGGATCGAGGCCGAAGTGGTCAACAATATCCATCCCGAATGGCCGCTTATGCGTCATGTCTTCGATTCTTTGGGGTATGCCGAATTTGTGGTTGCCGTGGAAGAACGTTTCGGTATCAAGGTATCCGATCGTTATTCCCTGCGGATCAGGAGCCTGAATGACTTTGCCGGTCTGGTGGCGAAAGAGACCGCTGGGCGGCAGGCGTCAACCTGATCGGCCTTTTGCGGCATTTGTCACGCTTTCCTTTCCCTGTTTGTTCCGGTCGGACCGAAACCTTTTCGGTTTTGTCCTGTCCTGCGGTCGAGACTGGGAGCCAGGCCGACATTGTTATCCACGCCACTGTTTTTGACCGATGTCCTGAAACGTCAAATTTTATGTTTGCAACGACGGATTGTCACGACTTCGTTCTTCCATCCGGAAGCGAAACTGAAGGAGTCGGGCCGCCCTGTCATTCGCATCTGGGGTGGTGACTGAATCGGGATCCTGTCCCGAAGACGTTACTTGTTATGGTCAATGGTAGACGCATTCCGGAATGCGCCTGCAATCATCTCATTGGTCCACAGTTTGCAAAGTATCGGGAATCAGTGGGATCGGCGTCAAGTCGATACGGATGGCAGGTGGTGTTTTTCTCCTCGCCCGGTGGTTAGATGCCATTCTGCCGGAAACGAATTTCAGCATGAACTAGGTAATAGGTTCTCGCATGTATCCACCCCCCATATTCGTACTGGTTTTTTCCTTTCTGCTTGGAACGATTGTCGGTTCCTTCCTCAATGTTTGTATCTACCGTATTCCCGCGGGTGAATCGATTGTTTCACCGCCATCCCGTTGTCCCGCTTGCGGTCAGCGAATCCGTTGGTTTCAAAATATCCCGATTTTAAGTTGGATTCTGCTTGGAGGGAAATGCGCTTTCTGTAAGGTTTCGATTTCCATACGCTATCCGCTGGTGGAGGCCTTGACCGGGGTACTGTTTGCCCTGGCTGTCCTTTTCTTTGGCCTCGGCTGGCCGACGCTGGTTTTTTGGCTTTTGCTGGCCATGCTGGTTGTAATTACTTTTATCGATTTGGATCATCAGATCATTCCGGATGTTATTAGTTTGCCGGGGATAGGAATTGGCTTTGCCTCATCGTTTCTGTTGCCCTGGATCAACTGGACTGACTCGCTATACGGCATTCTTCTCGGCGGAGGGAGTCTCTTTCTGGTTGCCGCTGGCTACGAATTTCTGACTAAAAAGGAAGGAATGGGTGGCGGAGATGTAAAGTTGTTAGCCATGCTTGGGGCCTTCCTGGGATGGAAGGCCATATTGCCGGTTATTTTTCTGAGCTCCCTGTTGGGGACGATTGTGGGGGTGCCCTTGATGCTGATCAAAGGGGCCGATGGCAAGTTGGCCATACCCTTTTTTTTTCATGTACTTTGATGGCTTTATAGAATTAAGTTGCCAGCAATTGTATTGACTATTGTGCTAACTTAACTATAATTATAGACACTTTGCTAAGATTCCAATATACATGGGGCATCATGTAATGGCACGTAATCGAGTAAAAGAGATCCGCGAAGATCTCCTTATGAGTAAGGCCGAATTAGCTCGAAAAGCGGGAGTTTCGCCATTGACGGTGGATAGGGTTGAAAAAGGAGAGCCTTGCCGTATGATTACGATGCGTAAAATCATTTTCGCTCTGGGATTGGACGTGGCGGATCGGGAACGGGTTTTTCCCGAGGGGCCCAAATAGCTGGTACGTGTTTTGCTTAGTGATTGCTCAGAATGTTCGCGGTTGGTTGGTTAAATCTCATTTAAACCAGGGTCTTTAAATGCTAAATTTAGGCAAAAAAGACGTTGTCGGCATTGATATCGGATCGAGCTCGGTCAAATTGGTCCAGTTACGCCATGGAAAGTCGATAATGCCATTATGGATTCCGCTTCGGTGGTTGAGGTGGTACGTAATCTGGTGGAGAGCCACAAAATCAAGACGAAGAATGTCGCCACCTCGGTGTCCGGTCATTCGGTGATCATCCGTAAGATCCAGTTGTCGATTATGACTGTGGAGGAGGTAGAGGCAAACATCCAATGGGAAGCCGAACAGTATATTCCCTTTGAAATTTCCGAGGTCAATCTCGATTTCCAGATTCTTGGCCCGGACAGTCGTGACTCTTCCCAGATGAATGTGATTCTGGTGGCGGCGAAAAAAGAGTTCGTTAACGACTATGTTTCGGTTTTTCGGGAATGTGGCCTGACACCGGTGGTTATGGATATCGATTGCTTTGCCATTGAGAACAGTTTCGAAGCCAATTATGGTGTTGAGGAAGAAGAAATCGTCGCCCTGATCAATATGGGGGCTGCGGCGATGAATGTGAATGTTCTCAAGGGGGGGAAGTCAGTCTTTACCCGGGATATCCAGGTTGGCGGCAACATGATCAACGAGGAAATCCAGAAACGCCTGGGTATCAGCGACGAAGAAGCCGAACAGGTGAAGTTGGGCGGAGAAATGGAGGACGTTGATCCTGCGACCGTGGCTGCCGTAGTGAGTGATGCCACGGAAACTCTGGCCCAAGAAGTGCAGCGATCTTTCGATTTTTTC
>JARRKW010000027.1:0-9664 GCA_037387645.1 Desulfuromonadaceae bacterium | reverse complement strand
CTGGCATCCAGGGAAAGCTCGGGCAGGGCATCGATCAAACCGTCACTGTACAGCACCAGGGCATCACCCCGGGACAAATTAACGCTCCCCTCCCGATACCCCTCCGGGGAAGGAACACCCAGGGGCAACCCGCGCGGCAACAGTTCCTCGACCGTACCGTCGAGGCGAAACAGAAAGACGAAACCATGCCCGCAGTCGACATAGGTCAGCTTGCCGGAAGAAAGACTGATCCGGGCATGAAACAGGGTGACAAAGCTTTCGGACCGATCCAGATCCTGGCCGAGGGAGCGTTCCACCTGTCTCAGCGCCGCCGCCGGCGGATGCTGAGACACCGAACGCAAAGCCGAACGAACGGTGGCCATGAGCATGGCCGCCCCCATCCCCTTGCCCATCACATCCCCGAAATTGAGAGCCACGGTATTGGGAGAAGGCTCCTGCCAGTCGTAAAAGTCCCCACCGACCTGACGGGCGGGGGTACATTGGGCGGCAATATCCAGATAGACCGGTGTGGGCGGGTCATCAGGCAACAGCAGCTGTTGAATATGGGCGGCAAATTCCAGTTCCGTCTGCAGCCTAAGGCGGCTTTCCTCGCTGCGCAGTAATGCCTCTTCAGACCTTTTGCGCTCGGTAATGTCGGAAAGGGCCCCGACGAAACCCAGCACCTCCCCACGGTCGGAGCGCTCGGCCATCACCTGACTGTAGGCCCAGGAAACATGCCCCGCCGGATGATCGAAACAGAATTCGAGTTTATAGACCTTCCCCTCTTCGGCCGCCTCGAACCAGCTGGCCAGCACCGCCTCCCGGGTGGTAGGGAAAATCTGCCAGACCTCCTCATCGGGCAACCCGTTGTGGCAGAAACCGGTTATTTCACACCAGCGCTCGTTGACGTAGAGAATATCCCCCTGGTTGTCGATGTAGAAGATACCGACGGGAGAAACCTCCGCCAGGGTGTGGTATTGGATCTCACTCTTGCGCAGCGCCTCTTCCGCCTGCCTGCGTTTCGTTATATCGCGGGCCACGGCAATGACATAGGCCAGGTCGGTCTCGTGCAACACCTTGCGCGAAAGGGTGATTTCCACCGGGATGGCCTCCTCATCCCGCCGAAACAGCTGGGCCTCCACCAGGGCGTCTTCGGAAAGATGTCGCGTACCGTTGCAGATCAACCGGGCCACCGGGGCCTGCTGTTCCAGGTCGGAGACGGCGAAAATCGACAGCGCCAGCAACTCCTCGCGCTGGCGATCGAGCTGGCGACAGCAGGCCTCATTGACGTCCACAATACGGGCGGTGGGCACCTCAATAAGGAAGATGGCGTCATTGCTGTGATCAAGCAGGGCTTTGAACCGCTCCAGCTCACCGAGTCGCTGCTGCAGTTCGGGATAGTAACTTTTGCGGTGGGAAGCTTCGCCAAGCCCGATCAGATTCGCCCTCATCTCCTCCTGACCTTTGGGATCAGAGGGCTTCTTCATACACCACCTCAATATCCCGTTGATTGGCTTGACGCGGGTTGGTCACCATGCAGGGATCCTTCAGGGCCTTCATACTCAAGGACGGCAGATCGGTCCGGTCGATCCCCAACCTTTCCAGCCCCAGGTTGAGGCCCGTCGCTTTCTTAAGGTCCCGGATCTTCTCCAGCAGCGCCTTTTGCCGTTCGCTGCTGCCCATGCCGCGCAGATCGAGTCCCATGGCCTCGGCGATGCGCGCAAAGCGCTCGGGCGCCGCCGTGTGGTTGAAGGCGACCACATGATCCAGCAGAATGGCGTTGCACTCCCCATGGGGCGAATCCTTCTCGCCCCCCAGACTGTGGGCCATGGCGTGGTTGGCGCCTAAAATGGCGTTGGAAANNGGCGTTGGAAAAAGCCAGGCCCGCCAGCAGGCTCCCCTGCATAATCTTGGTACGCAATTCAAGATCCTGCGGATTTTTGATGGATTCGATCAGGTTGTGGGAAACCAGCCGGATGCCCTCCAGGGCGTTCAGATCAGTCATGGGGGAACTGGCGTTGGAGACAAAGGCCTCGATGCCGTGGGTCAGAGCATCCAGGCCGGTACAGGCGGTCAGAAAGGAATCCATGGTGGTCAGAGTGACCGGATCGACCAGGGACAGATCGGGCAACACCGACTTGCTGATAATGGCAAATTTGACCCGCTCTTCCGTGTTGGTAATGATGGCGAACTGGGAAACATCCGCCGAGGTTCCGCCGGTAGTCGGCACACAGATCAAGGGCGGCATGGGAATTTTGACCTGATCCACCCCTTCGAAGGTCAGGATGTTCCGGCGGTTGGAACTGACAATGCCGATCCCCTTGGCGCAGTCCATGGGGCTGCCCCCACCCACGGCGACGATGGCGTTACAGCGTTGCGTCCGGTAGACCTCGGTGCCGGCCATGACCTGTTCAGCCCGTGGATTGGGCGTCACCTCGGTAAAGAGGGTATAGGGCAGGCCCGCCTCTTCCAGACTGTCGATGACATCTCCGGTCCAGCCGGCCGCGACCACGCCCGGATCGGAAACCACCAGAACCTTCCGGGCGCCGAGGTTTTTGGCATAGCGGCCGGCCAGATGCCGAGCGCCCACCCCAAAGATATATTCCGGGGCTACAAATTTGCGCAATTCCAGTTTATTCGCCATGGCATCCCCACATCCTCATCTATTATGCCTTTATTAAATAATAATATACCTTATCCCCCATACCCTCTTCAACCTCAACCACCGCTTCCAGGCAAAATAGCTCCTCCCCTTTCCCCGGAAGAAAGGGCTGGGAAGACGCTTATCGCGGGACCATCAGGGCATCAGCGGAGGTAAAATTCAGCCGATGATTTATGGGACAATTCCTTTTCCAGCTGTTATACTGGGATAAATTTACGAGAGTTAACCTTCCGGAGGAAGATCTGCAATGAAGCAACGTGTGCTGATTGTCGATGACAGCCCATCCGCGTTGAAGATTCTCAACGACGCCCTGCGCCATGACTATCAGATCAGCGCCGCCACCAGTGGAGCGGAAGCCCTGGCCCTGGCCGCCAGCCAGTCTCCCGACCTGATTCTGCTTGACATCAAAATGCCCGACCTGGACGGCTACGAGGTCTGCCGGCGCCTCAAGCAGGCCGAAGCAACCCGTGATATTCCGGTGCTGTTCGTGACCATCCTCGGTGAAATCGAAGACGAAACCAAAGGTCTGGCCCTGGGAGCGGTGGACTACATCACCAAACCGATCAGTCCCGCCATCGTCCAGGCCCGGGTCCGCAACCATATCCGCCTCAAGATGCACCAGGACCACCTCGAGGAAATGGTGCGGGAACGGACCCGGGAGCTGACTGAAGCACGGGCTCAGGCCGAACGGGCCAATCGCCTCAAGGACGAGTTCATCGTCAATATCAGTCATGAAATCCGTTCCCCCCTGAACGCCATTCTCGGCATGACCGATCTGCTCCGGGAAACCGAACTGGAGCCCAAACAACAGGAATATCTGCGGATGGCCGCCGATTCGGCCACCCAACTGCTGGGGCTGCTGACCGATCTGCTGGATTTTTCGAACATCGAAACCGGCAAACTGGATTTCGAGAAAATCGACTTCAACCTGCGACAAAGCTTCGAACCCATGCTGGCCGCATTTGCCGGACGGGCGGAACAGAAGAGTCTCCATTTCAAATGCCAGGTCGAGCCGGAAGTCCCGGAGTCGTTGCAGGGCGATCCCGACCGGTTGCGGCAGCTGGTGAACAACCTGCTCAACAATGCCCTCAAGTTCACCCCCCACGGCAGCATCGAACTGCGCTGCGCCCTGGAAAAAGAGGAACCGGGGGAGAACGACTCGCCCGATCTGGTCACACTGAAATTTTCGGTGCAGGACACCGGCATCGGCATCCCCCCGGAACAGCAAAAACACATTTTCGAACACTTCTATCAGGTGGACGGTTCCCTCACCCGCTCCCGCGGCGGAACCGGCATGGGTCTGGCCATCAACCAGAAACTGGTGGAACGGATGGGCGGCCGCATCTGGGTGGAAAGCGAACCCGGCCGGGGCAGCTGCTTTCATTTCACGGTGCGCCTGCCGCGCTCTTTGCCGGTGACGACAGCGGAATCGAAAACCGCTGCTGCCAGCGAAAAGACGCGGCGGATTCTGGTGGTGGAGGACAATCAGGCCAACCGCCGTCTGTTGCAGCTGGTGCTGGAAAACAACGGCTTCCAGGTGGCGACGGCGGAAAATGGTGCGCTGGCCCTGGAAGTTCTGAGACAGACCCCCGCGGATCTGATCCTGATGGACATTCAGATGCCGGAAATGGATGGTCTGACCGCGACCCAGAAAATTCGGCAAACCACCGATAAAGACTGGGCCACCGACATTCCCATCATCGCCCTGACCGCCCATGCCCGCTTGGGGGATCGACAAAAATATCTCGACGCCGGCATGAATGATTATCTGGGGAAACCCTTTCGCTTCAACACCCTGCTGGAAAAAATCTCCCGTCTGCTGACGCAGCACGCCGCCTGAGATCAGCGCCATGGAACCCTCCGGACAACATCCCGAGCAACGGGTGCTGGTGGTCGATGACGAACCAACCAATCTGCGCATCCTCAGCGAGATTCTGCGGCCCATCTGCCGCATCAGCGCCGCCACCGGTGGCCGGGATGCCCTGGAGCTGGCCCGGTCGCAACCCTTCCGCCTGATTCTGCTGGATGTAAACATGCCGGACATGAATGGTTTTGACGTCTGCCGCAAACTAAAAAGCGACGGCAGAACCCGTGACATCCCGGTTATCTTCATATCCGCCGTAACAACGCCGGAGGGCCGGGCCGAAGGCCTGGCCCTGGGGGGAATCGACTTTATCGGCAAACCGATCAATCCCGCCGAGGTTCAATCCAGGGTAAAGGCCCTGTTAGAACAACCTTGAAACCAATCCGCCCGCCACCCGCGGCGGGCGGACGGATAAACGGGTAGACCAAGGAAAGAAACGATGACCCATCGCTTATGCCTGGCGCTCTGGCTGCTGCTGACGGCCTGGTTTACCCCCTGCGTCTGCCCGGCCGCCACGCCAGCGGAGCAGAAACTGATCATCGCCTGCAGCCAGGATTCCGCCCCCTTTGAATTTCAGGATGAGCAGGGGCGCGCCACCGGCATGCTGGTCGACCTCTGGCGGCTGTGGAGCGAAAAAACCGGTCGGGCCGTGGAATTTCGCCTGGCCCCCTGGAATGAAACCCTCAACCTGGTTCGAACGGGCGGCGCCCAGATCCACGCCGGCGTCCTTTACAGCCAGCAGCGGGATGCTTATCTCGATTACGCCTACCCCCTCTACCAGTGCCAGACCCAGTTCTTCCTCCATCGCAGTATCGCCGATGTCGTCCGGCCGCAGGATCTGCTCGGCTTCCGCATCGGGGTCATTGCCGGCGATCTGGCCCTGGAACATCTGAAGCAGATCCTGCCCCAGGCGGCCCTGGCCATCTATCCCTCCACTCAGGCCCTGTTCTCCGCCATCGCCAACCGGGAGGTACGGGTCTTTATCAAAGACGCCCCCATTGCCCGCTACCACCTGACCCGGCTCGGCCTGCTGCACCAGTTCACCCCCCTGCCCCGGCCGCCCCTCTACAGCAATCAGTTCTACGCCGCCGTGGGCGAGGGCCAGACAGCCCTGCTGGAGCAGATCCGCGAGGGGATGCAGCAGATCAAACCGGCGGAGCGCAGCAAAATCATCCGGCGCTGGATGGGGGAGCTGGACGATTCAGCGGCCGACGATCTGGTGATCGGCCTGCAGGACCATGACCTGCCCCTCTCCGGCCGTAATTTCCGGGGGGAACCGGCCGGCCTGCTGGTGGACATCTGGCGCCTCTGGAGCGAGAAGGTCGGGCAACCGGTGACCTTCCGCCTGAGCCCCTGGGAGCAGACCCTGCAGGCCCTGGCGGACGGGGAAATCGATATCCACGGAGGCCTGGTGGCAACCCCGGGCCGCCGTCAAACCATCGATTTTTCCCAGGCCTTCTACCGGCTGCCCATGGCTCTGTTCTATCCCAAGCGGTTGGGACCGTTGGATCGCAACCAGCTGAGCGGTTATCGGGCCGGGGCGGTGACCGATTCCTATCCGGCCCAATACCTAAGAGAAGCCTATCCCGAACTCAAACTGCAGACCTACCCCAACGGCCAGGCCCTGATTAACGCCGTCGGCAACGGCGAGATCGATCTGTTTATCGCCGAAACCTCCCCCACCCTGCATCTTCTCGACCAGCTGGGGGAACGGGGGGCCTTCCGCCGGCTGGGAGAGATTCTGGAACCCCAGGAGATTCATGCCGGCGTCATCCGGGGCAGCCCGCTGCTGGCCAGCATCGACCAGGGCCTCGATGCCATTACCGATCAGGAACTGGCGGCCATCGAAGCACAATGGATCGCCGCTCCGGCGGAACGCCAGCTGCATGCGGGAACCCCCTGGGTTCGCCTGACCCAGGCGGAGCAGCACTGGATCGCCCAACAGGGCCCCATCCGCCTGGGCGTCGACCCCAACTGGCCGCCCTTTGAATACTACAACGCCCAGGGGCAATACCTCGGCATGGCCTCGGATTACATCCGCCTGCTCAACCGGCGCCTGGGCCTGCAGCTGACGCCGGTCAAGGGCTTGAACTGGGCCGAGGCGGTGGCGGCGGCCAGGGAGCGGCAAATCGACGGCCTGACCTGTCTCACGGAAACCCCGCAACGTCAGGCATTCCTCCAATTTACCGATCCCTACATCATCTTCCCCATGGTCATCATCACCCGCACCGATGCCCCGCTGATAGGCGGACTGCAGGATCTCAACGGGAAACAGGTCGCTCTGGTGGAAGGTTACGCCATCCAGCAATACCTGCAGGACCAGTTTCCGGAAATCCGGCTGCTGCCGCAAAAAACGCCCCTGGAAGGGCTGCAAAGCGTCTCCCTGGGACGGGCCGACGCCTATATCGACAACCTGGCCGTGACCACCTACCTGATCGAGCAGAACGGCCTGAGCAATCTGAAAGTGGCCGCCCCGGCGGTGCAATGGAGCGACGAACTGCGCTTCGGCATTCGCCGGGACTGGCCGGAACTGGTCTCCATTCTCAACAAGGGGCTGGCCACCATCAGCTCCGAGGAACACGAGGCCATCCGCCGCAAATGGTTAGCGGTGGACTACGACTACGGTATCAACCCGGCCACCTTTCGGCGCTGGCTGGTTTATGGCGCCCTCGGGGTGGCCCTGCTGGTGCTGGCCTTCTGGCTGCGCAACCGCAGCCTGAAACGCTGGAACGCCCGCCTCAGCTCCGAGGTGCAGGAACGGCTGGCGGCCGAAGGGCGGGCCGAGGCCGCCAATCAGGCCAAGTCGGAATTTCTGGCCAACATGAGCCACGAGATCCGCACCCCCATGAACGCCATCCTCGGCATGACCTATCTGGCTTTGCAGACCCCGCTCGATCTGCGCCAGCGCGACTATCTGGAGAAGGTTGAGACTTCGGGGCAGGTGCTGCTGCGCATCATCAACGACATCCTCGATTTCTCCAAGATCGAGGCGGGCAAGCTGGACATGGAAACGGTTCCCTTTTCCCTGGAGGAGGTGCTGGACAATCTGGCCGCCTTGACGGCTGCCAAGGCCCAGCGGAAGGGCCTGGAACTGATCTTCTTCATCGACCCGACCATCGGCGGCAAGCTGCTGGGCGATCCCCTGCGGCTGGAACAGGTGCTGATCAATCTGGTGGACAACGCCATCAAATTCACCCCCCAGGGGGAGGTGGTGGCCAGCATTGAACCGGTGTCTTTGGCAACGGACCAGGTGACCCTGCATTTTACCGTCCGCGACACCGGCATCGGCCTGACCGACGAGCAGCTCCAGCACCTGTTCCGTCCCTTTACCCAGGGGGACAACTCCACCACCCGCCGCTTCGGCGGTACCGGGCTGGGGCTGGCCATCAGCCGGCGGCTGGTCAACCTCATGGGCGGGGAAATCGCCGCCAGCAGCGAGCCGGGCCGGGGCAGCCATTTCGAGTTTACCGCCACCTTCCCCCGGGCTCCGAAAGAAGCCGGGGAAGAGCCGGTGCTGCCCGATGCCGATCTGCACAGCCTGCCGGTGCTGGTGGTGGCCGAAAACAGCACCCTGCGTTCGGTGCTGCGGCGTTATCTGGAAGCCCTGCGGTTCCAGGTCAGCGAAGCGGAAAACCTTGAGCAGGCGCGGCAAATTATCCAGGATCAACCACCGCAACTGGTGTTTCTGGAGGGCACCCGGACCACCCCGGACCGTCCGCTGCTGCCCCCCGAGCTGGCCGCCCTGAAGGACAATCCCCATATCCTTCTGATCTGCCCGGAACCGCACTGGGAACAGATCCGCAGCCGGGCCATGCAGGAGGGCATTCACTGGTTTCTGCCTCAACCGTTTGGCCGCCGGACCCTGTTCCATGTCATCATGAACGTTTTCGGTCGCACCACCCAGGCCGAGCTGAAAAAACAACAGCAGCCGACCCGCGTGCGCGGTTCCGCCCTGCGCGGCGCCCGGGTGCTGGTGGCGGAGGACAACCCCATCAATCAGCAGGTGGCCCGGGAGCTGCTCGAATCGGCGGGAATCATCGTCGAGCTGGCGGACAACGGCCGGCAGGCCCTGGAGCGGGTGCAGACCCACCCCTTCGACCTGATTCTGATGGACATCCAGATGCCGGAAATGGACGGCCTGGAGTGCACCCGGCGTATCCGGGCCAGCACCAGCGACGCCCATCCCACCCGGCGGGATGTGCCCATAATCGCCATGACCGCCCATGCCATGGTGGGGGACAAGGAAAAGAGCCTGGCGGCGGGGATGAACGATCATGTCACCAAGCCCATCGATCCCGACCAGTTTTTCAGCGTGCTGGCCGGTTGGCTGGGCGACAAATGGCGGCAGCTCAAATCGGCGCCCCGCAAGCCGGCCGAGGATCCGGCTGCCGTCCGGGATGGGCTGCTGCCGGAACAGCTCCCCGGCTTCGACCTGGTCGCCGGCCTGCGCTGCGTGGCCGGCAATCGGCCGCTCTACCGCTCGCTGCTGGAGGATTTCCTCCGCAGCAACCGGAACCTGCTGCCGGAGATCGAACAGGCCATCGCTCAAAACGCGAAAGAAAATGCTCACCAGTTGATCCACCGGCTCAAGGGGGTGGCGGGCAATATCGGCGCCCTCAAGATCCATGGAGCGGCCCGGCAACTGGAACAGGCGGTACTCAACGAACCCCGGGTACCCCCCGGCCTGATTCAAGACCTGCAACAGGCCCTGCAGGAGGCCTTCGAAGGGCTGACCCAGCTACCCGCCATGACAGCAGAAGAGGATACGCAAAAACGCGCCGTCGATTCTCGGCAACTGGCGGAAAAACTCAGCAACCTTGCCGAGCTGCTGCGCATGAACGACACCGACGCCGAAACGGCTTTTACCGAGATTCGGGAAACCCTGAAACAACTGCGGCCGGAGGCGACCGCGACCTTTGAAGAACAGTTGCGGGGCTATAATTTCAAGGAGGCGTTGAAGGTTCTCGAGGCCATCGCCAAGGGGCTGAATATCGAAATTGCCACAGGCTGAGCAGAGCCACAGCAAAGCAAACCGCACTGCCGCAATGGCACATTAGCATTGACTCGCCGTAGCGTTTGGGGTTATTTATTATTAATCTTTTGATTTGGTTTTTAATTTTTGTGAGGGACAGCGGGCAATGAGCACTTGTTATTGTCGC
>JARRKW010000026.1:0-7841 GCA_037387645.1 Desulfuromonadaceae bacterium | reverse complement strand
GCCGGATCCGCTTGTCCTCGATGCGGGGCAGACTGTCCTCAATGCGCAGCTTGACCGGGATGTTTTTATTGTTGGTGATTTCCAGCTGCCACTGCCAGCTCTGGGATTTGTCGCCGCCGAACAGTCCCTCCTCGGCGGCTTCGCGGCTCGGGGTAACCTTGATCTGAATTTGCGGATCGTTGCCGAAGGGCAGCTCGAACTTCTTCTCCAACAGGGAAAATTCCCGTTTGCCGACGAATACCCCTTCCACCAGGATCGCAGCCTGGCCGGAGGGCAGGGGGAGCAGCTGGTCGAATTCCAGTTTGGCCGAGAGGAAGGCCTGGGGCGATTGCAGGGGGCGGCTCAGGTAGTCGAAGCTGGCCGGCCAGCTTCCCTGGCGCAGATTCAGCTGATAGCTTTCGCCGGCCAGGATGGTCTGCCGGCCCAGATCGTAGATGTCGAACAGGGTGCCGGCTTGCCTGGCCGGGGGCTTGGCTACGGCGGCCATGTCCATTTCCGTTGCCACGGGGGCGAAGGCTGAGGACACTTTGCTTCGAGCGAGGGTGGGGGCGGGCGCCGGAGAATAGTGGGCCGCCTCACGGATGATCCAGGGGACGTTCTCGGGCGGGGTCAGGGTGAAGACAGGTTCGGCGGTGGCCAGCAGCAGGTGCACCTCCCGCCAGTCGGCGGCGGTGTGCTGGTGAACGTTGGCGGTCCAGTCCCAGCGGATCTGCTTTTCCCCGGGGCGGGCATCGAGGCTGTAGACCGGCTGCCAGTCGGCGTTGCGGACCCGGTAGGAGTAATGCAGGGTCTCCCTGGCCTTGGCATCCTGCAGGGCGACCCGCACCGACCAGCTACGTTTCTGCCGGCTGGTGGCCTCGGCCAGTTTCCGTTCCAGCTCGCGCAGCTGTTTCTCGATTTCCTTCTTCTCCCTGACCAGTTGCGAGTGTTCCAGATTGAGCTGTTCGCTGTTGGTCAGCATCAGCTCGGCCAGTTTCCGGTATTCTTCGGCGTTCTGAAACTTCTCTCCCAGCGGTCCCTGCCACAACTCCAGGGCACTGGCCTTGGCCAGGCGCCGGTCCTCCACGGTCTGCAGCTGAGTCTTGGTGGCCTCGATGCGGTCTTTCAGCTGCTGATAATCCCCGGTGGTCTCCAGCACCGATTCGTATTGCAGGCCGCTGAGAGTGGCCGCGCTGTCCAGGGTGGAAACTTTCAGGGAATCGGGATCGGCCGCTTGCGGCAGAGACAGGGTGACGGTTCCGTCCACCACCGCCGCGCCGGTCTCCTCGGTGACGATGGCGCCGGCCGGGAAAATCAGCACTTCAACGGGTTTGGCCCACAGGGAAGCGGGAGCGGACAGGAGCAGGGTCAGGGCAAGGAGCTGAAAGCGTTTCATGGCGTCCTCCAAAGGGGTGATCAGGTATTTCAGCAAAACTTCGGGAACCTGATCCGGTTCACCAAAGATGCTTCCCGGATAATTGCTGTAATTGTACAAAATATCCTAACATGTGAAACGGCAAAGGGGTAAACCCTGTTGTTGCGACCGGCCGGTCGGTTGCGGTCAAAAATAGCTGGGCAGCAAAGCGTCAAACTGCCGCATGAGGTGGTAAAGGGGTTGCCCCAGCAGTTCCTGTTGTTGCTCCAGGGATTTTTCCTCGCATTCAGCCCATTTTGAGCGATAGCCGGTGTTGTTGAAATCGACCTGGCGCCCCTCGATTTGCCGCAGAAGCAGCAGGAAGACCGCCAGGCAGATAAGGGTGGGCAGGATTTTGCGCCAGGCTTTTTTCAACCGGGCCGAGAGGCCGAGCAGACCCAGATTAAGGGTGCAAGCGAGGGCAAGGAGGAGAAAAAGGTCGTAGTTATTCCACCACCAGATTCGGCCGCTGCCGCCGCTGGTTACGGGCAGCGGCCAGAACAGCTTGATGCCGCCCCAGCTGTGACTGGGGGTCGGCAGGTCCCCCAGCAGATGGGCGCTATAGCCGGCCAACAGAGCCAGTCCATAGATGCCGAGCTGGCGCCAACCCTTCTGGTAAAGAGAGCGTTTCCCCGTCACCAGCAGAGGAAGAGCCAAGGGCAACAGCAGTGCGCAGCTGATGAGCAGCCCCCCGAGCAGGGAATGGGCGAAATTGTGATGGGAATACCAGAAATTGCTGAAGTAGATATCCCTGCCTTTGGCCGGCAGCTGAAAGAAACTGCCGAGGGTGCCGTCAAAGCCGGACCAGAGGCTGATGGTGTCCAGATCCGGCAGCACCCCGCCCAGTCCCCCGCAGCAGAGAATCCTGCCCCTGTCGACCGGCCGTTCGGTGGCCAGGGCCGCGACTGCCGTCGCGACCGCAATTCCCGCCAGGGTATGACTGATGATATCCATAGTTCTGATCGGAACCTGGTCGGCGTCCAAGGTTGAGGGCGAATTGACCAGCCCCGCCCTGGTGGAAGAAGCCAGGCGGTGCGGTTGGCAAAATATTCGGAATGAAAAGTATTATCTGGTCGCGAAGCGGTGCCTGTCAACCCATTAAGCTAGCCATGGCCGGAGCGGGGTCCCCGGCCATGGGCTTTGGCACGGCGGTTAAATGTCGGGATCCAGCGGGACGTAGCTGGCGGGCACCGAATTGACCAGATGTTTTGCCTCGGTTAAAAATCGGCCGTTTATTTCGGGGACCTTGGGTTCGTAGCTCATGAACTCGTCATAGGCGGCGGCGAAGATGTTCTTGGCCGGTTCCGATTTGAGGAAATCCGTGATATGTCCCTGCTGGCCCGTTTGCTTCTGATATTCCGTGTAGGCGGCTTCCAGCTGATCGCAGTAGATGATGGTGGCGCGCTCGGAAATGACCGGCCGCGGGTAGGGAGGGTACCCATCCGGCAGGGCCGAAGAATCCAATTCCAGCCGCTCGATCGCCTTGCCGAAGCCCGGGTCGCTCTGGCCATAAACGGTGCGATAAACCTCTTGCAGGGTCATCATGCCGGCGCACTGGGCACAGGGTTCCAGGGTCGTGTACACGGTATAGCCGGCCAGGTTTTTGATATCCGGGACCGGTTCCCCCTGTTGTCTGGCTGCATGCAGTTTGGCGAGATAGCCGAGCATCAGACGGACCTCGCCGTGTTGGGTTTCGTTTTCCGTTATGCTGTTGCAATTGCGTGCCCAGAACACCAGGCGGCCATCGGGAGACGTATCGTTCAGCAAGACGGAGCCGATATTGTAGCCCCGCTTGTTGTCCGTTTGCCAGCCCTGGTAAACCACGGAGTAG
This sequence comes from Desulfuromonadaceae bacterium, assembly GCA_037387645.1. Lineage (GTDB taxonomy): Bacteria > Desulfobacterota > Desulfuromonadia > Desulfuromonadales > Trichloromonadaceae > Trichloromonas. The sequence continues at coordinate 4,617 of JARRKW010000026.1, read as the reverse complement.
GCGGCCAGTGCGCCGATATAATCCCGCTCCGTCTGCCAATAGATGGCCTCGGGGGCGAGTTTCAGCGCGGCGGGCTGGGGTTGCGCCGCCTGACACCCGGTCAGGACCAGCAGGACGATAATGGCAACGAGATTCCTGAGGTAAAGACGGTTTTTCAACATTTTCGAGCCCTCCTTTTGGATTGAGATGTTTCAGACCTGCAACCGGCCTGTCCGGCCGCGCAAAAACAACGAGCCGGTCGATCCCTGGGGATCAGCCGGCTCGTTACTGGTGTCGGCGACATCCGTTGGTCCCTCGCGAAAATTCAGAGCATGAGAACATCCAAATGATTGCTAGAACTAAAGCGGAAAATATCGAGAAGTCAATCTCCGGTCAGGGCTCGATGGCGGATTTTTTTCAATCCGCCGCCATTTTCACCAGCCGCGGGTCGAAGCGGGCCACGGGCGTCACCAGTTCGGCCTGGGCGGCCATGACCTCCTCGATGTCCTTGTAGGCCATGGGCACCTCGTCCAGTCCGGCGGACAGTAACCTGACGTTGCGTGCCGCCAGAAAGGCCCGCGCCTGCTGCCAGGTAAAGGTCTGCCGCGCCGCCTTGCGGCTCATCTTGCGGCCGGCCCCATGGGAGGCCGAAGCGAGGGAGCTGGATTCGCCCAGGCCGCGCACCAGGTAGCCTGCGGTTGCCATGGAGCCGGGGATGATGCCGAGCACCCCGGCCCCGGCCGGGGTCGCGCCCTTGCGGTGCACGATCACTTCCTCGCCGTCCAGTTCCTCTTTCCAGGCGAAGTTGTGATGGTTTTCCACGTCGAGCAGCACCTCCGCGCCCAGCCGGCGGGCCATATCCCCGTGGATCAGGGCGTGGTTGGCGGCGGCGTAGGCGCCCATCAGTTCCATGGCCCACCAGTATTCCTGACCCGCTTCGCTGTCGAGGTCGAGCCAGGCCAGGGCCTGCAGTTCCCGCGGCAGTTCCGGGTGCCGTTCCTGGGCGATCCGGCTGAAGTGTTCGGCGATCAGGCCGCCGGTGCCGCGGCTGCCGCTGTGGCTGAGCAGGGCCAGGTAGCTCCCCGCCGCCAGCCCGAGATCGTCCTCGGGCAGGGTCAGCACGCCGAATTCGACGAAATGGTTGCCGCTGCCGCTGGTGCCCAGCTGGGACCAGGCCTTGTCCCGGTAACGGCGGGTCAGGGCGGTCAGGCTCCAGTCCCGGTCCATGACCGGATGATTTTTGCGCTGAGAAAAGCTGGCGCCGACGCCGAAAGCGGTCTCCCGCTCCAGGGCTGCGGCCAGCACCTCCTGCCGGTCCTCCAGCAGGGACAGGGGCAGGTCGAGCACCGTCAGTTTCATACGGCAGGCGATGTCCATGCCCACGGCAAAGGGGATGACGGTGCCGCGGGTGGCCAGGACTCCGCCGATGGGCAGGCCGTAACCCTGGTGGGCATCGGGCATGAGCGCCCCGCAGACGGCCACGGGCAGGCGGCAGGCGTTTTCCATCTGGGCGATGGCTCCGGCCTCAAGATCGTTGCCCCAGCGGCAAAAGGGCGCGGCGTCCTGGCGGCCGTCGAAGCGGGCCCGAACATCCAGGGTTTCCCGCAGGGCGGCGGCCAGTTCCCCGAATTGCATATGGTTCAGGTAGGCTTGCGGCTGTGCCATCAGCTCGAGCATGCTGGCGCGGATGGCGCGCTTGTTCTGACCCGCGGCCGCCGCGGCCGCGGTGGCGATTTGGGCCGTTTTCAGCAGGGGGCCCCGGGGAATGCCGAGGTTGAGGAGTTCGCGGGTTTTCATGATTTTGCTCCGCTATTCGGACTGAGGCGGATTTCCCAAACCTCGTCGGTTAAACGTTCCAGGGTGATCCCGACATCGAGAAAGATTTTGATGACCTCGATGTTGGTGGTGGTATGGCGGGTCGGCGCCAGGGTACGGAAGGCGCCGCCGCCGGCCAGGGCCAGGGGCAACAGCAGCTGATCGGCCAGGTGCGGGCCGACCGGAACCTCGGCCGCCAGATATTTCTGAACCTGCTTGACGGTCCGGCCGGCCACCTTTTCCGCACTGACGCCCCATTCGCCGAACCCGGTGAAGATTTCGCGGACCTGCTTGCTGGCCACTTCCAGCATCAGCACGTTGCCCGGGCCGCTGGACCCCTCCACCTCTTGGATGCTCAGCTCCTTTGCGCTCCAGGAAAGTTTGCTGCGGACCAGGCGCAGTTCCCGCTCGGCAATGTGCCGGGCCAGTTGAGCGATGGCGGCGCAGGCCCGGCGCTCCAGGATGGGACCGCGTTCCCGCAGCTCCAAAGGGGTCAGCCGGGGGACCGGTTCGATGCGGGCAAGCATGCGGCCGCCGCCGGCGGGGTAGAACCCCGGTCGTTCCAGGGCCAGCTCTACCCGCGGCCCCATTTTCTGCAGCTGTGGCAGAAAGCTGCGCTGCAGAAAATCGAAGGGCGGCGCATGGGGGTTGTGGGTGCCCCCTTCCAACACCAGTTCCGAGGCGGATGGCGCCAGACAGAGGGCGGGCAGGACGGTTTGCAGCACCAGGGTACAGCTGCCGGCCGTGCCGATGGCGAAATGATAGCGGCCCGGCCGGATGGTGCGGGGATGGAAGCTCAGGTCCTGTGAACCGATATGGTTTCCCTCCACGTCGGCGTTGCCGATTTCGACCGCGGCATTGACGGCGGTCAGATGCTGCCGCATGAGGCCGGGCCTGGTGCGGCGGGCCCGGATGTTTTCGATGCGAAACGGCCGGCCCGTGACCAGGGCCAGAGCCAGGGAGCTGCGCAGAATCTGGCCGCCCCCTTCTCCTGAGGAGCCGTCGATGGTTAACATGATCTCCCTCCTGTAGAGCAATGGCGATGTCCGGGGAGCCCGTCGGCCCCGGTGGTCCCGCTGGCGGGAACGCCGGTGACGGCGTCCGACGGGCTCCCGGCCCGCCGTGGTCAAAGCAGATTGACCACCCGCTCGGCGAGACCTTTCTCGCCCAGAATGACATTCAGTTTAGAGCAGCCGGCGACTTTTTCCAACACTTCCAGCTCACGCAGGCGCATCAGGGTCGGGTTGCTTTCGAGCAGGCGCGCCGTATTGGCCTGGCTGCGCATGGCGGCGGTTTCCTCGCGGCGTACGATGAGGTTGGCTTCCGCCGCTTTGCGTGCCTGGATGACCTGGTTCAGCAATTCCTTCATTTCCCCCGGCAGGATCAAATCGCGGATGCCGAGTCGCAGGATTTCCAGGCCGAAGTTGTGGGTGCGCTGCTTGAGCATCCGCTCCAGTTCCGCCGCCACCGTCTCCTTGCCGCTCAGCAGGGCTTCGAGATTGCAGGTGCCGACGATGGCCCGCAGGGCCAGCTGGGCCTCACGATAGAGGGCCTGGGTCAGGTTTTCCGCTACGTTCACCGCCCGCCGGGGGTCGGTGATGCGGTAAACCAGCTGGGCGTTGAGGCGCAGGGTGACGTTGTCGGCGGTGAGGATTTCCTGACCGGAAATGTCGATCAGGGTTTCCCGCAGATCCAGCTGCTGGATGCGCAGCCGGCCGAGATTTTTCCAGAACAGGTAACGGCCGGGGCCGTAGGTTTTCAGGATTTCACCGTTATGAAAAACGACGGCGGCAAATCCTTCCTCGACCACTATGCTCTCCAGGTTTTCCTCCACCTCGGGGGATTTGAGGATGGCGCTCATGGCGGCATGTTCCAGCTGGATGCCCCGGGTCTGGACGATTTCGGTCCTGACCTCGCGCAGGCCGGTCCAGAGGGCGTGCAGCCCCGGGCCGACCACGCGGGCGAAACGGCCATCAATCCAGACCAGGGCGCGCTGATCATCCTTGAGGTCGAGTACCAGGGCAGCGCCTGCCAGAGCGCCTGACTTGACGATCAGGTCGAGCTGGTCGTGCCGCAGCCAGGGGTCGCGTTGGGAAACGATATCGACCCGGGTTCGCTGCAAGGGGTCGGCAAACCAATGGTCTCCCGAATTCAAGACCGTTTTGAATTCCCGCTGCTGAAACAGCAAGCCCTTTTCGTAGGAGCGGATTTTGATTTTTTTGATGCCAAGCATGTTTCGTTCCTCCTCTGTTGTTCCTCCCTCCTGGAGGTTGGTCTTTGGGGGGCGATTCCCTTTCACCACATGGCCGTTGCGGAGCGTCACTTGAGATCTTGCGTTCAATGAAGATCGGGATGGTGTCCGTCGCTGGTTTCCGGCTCTGCTGCCGCCGGCTGGCCAACGCCCTGTCTCCTTCCGATGTCCATCCGTCAGCAAAGCCTGCATCCGTGCGCTGCATGGCATCCGGCGGATGCTGTGTTTGACCGCAGACTGCACGGTCAAATCGGCTGCCGGGAATCTGTCCCCCCGCGGACCTGGTTGGCGACTGCTGGCGCAGTCGGGACGGGTTAATAGCCCGTTGTTGGTGCAGGAGTCGAACCTGCGACACCCGTATTCTGGTACGGTGCTCTACCCACTGAGCTAACCAGGGCCTGAACCGGTCGGTGTTGGAACCCGGGTCGGAACGCACCAACCTAAACGCCAGGAGCGAAGATTCGTGCGCCGCCGGACCGGCGGTTTCAGCCATTGTCTGGAGGTAATTTCAACCCCTGTGCCAGCCGCGGAATTTTTCTGGCGATATTTTTTAATTTGTTGAAACTACTTGG